>NZ_JAMYPC010000010.1:0-238839 GCF_040320155.1 Mesorhizobium sp. M0771
GTGGCTTCAGATGCATAGTCGCCAGCCTTACGGGTCACCTCGTCCCGCGCGTCGTGAAGCAACTCGCTGGCACGCTCATTTTCCTGGCGAAGTCTTTCGGAGACGTCGCTTTTCGCCTTGTCGAAATCGGTGGGCTGTCCGCCCTGATCCTTCTCATGCTGCATGAGGCCACCTAGTGAAAACCGAGGAAGGAGAGGACCGCGAGCACGACGACGATAAGGCCGATAAGATAGATTACACTGTTCATGTGCACGTCCTCCGTAGCTTTCCAACTTCGACGAACCTGCGATGTTCCGTAAGTGAGAGCATTTATCTCAGCCGAAACGAAGAGCTTCGTCAGGCACGCACCCAGGCACCAGTGAGTTGCCCTGTCCCTCGTGCGGAGCGCCAGTTGTTCCGTACGAACGGGTGCGCCCGACCCTGCGGGAACGAGTGCCGGCTGCCTCCTCTATTGCAATCTTTGCCTATTCGGCGACCCCGCCTCGGCGTACCGGCGACCAAGGAGAACTCTCCCTTGCCATCAATTGACGGTCCATCGCTCCAACGGCCCCGCGCTGGTTCGGCACCTTCGACGAAGTAATGATGAAGGCATAGGATACGGCTTGAGGCGCAAAGCGGCCTGTCATGCATGCCTGAGCTAGGCTACTGGCGAACGCGTCTCCAAGGCCAAGTCTCTACTTTGCAGAACGCCTCCCTACGCCCCCAGCGTCGGCTCCGTGTTCACCTCCAGCGCGTCTTCCGCCTCGTCCTCCTCGCCCAGCACCTCGCCATGAACCCCCAGCGGCCGCCCGATCCAGATCGGATCGACCAGATGGTCGCGCTTGGGGTTGGTGGTGTTGGGGTGGATGAGGATGCTGAGGCCGCTGTGGTTCAGCATCAGCCAGGGGACCAGCGTGGCGAAGATCTCGGTGGCGAAGGAGACCTGGTACATGGCCTGTTCGTGCGGGCCGACCGGCTCGTCGCGCCAGTTGCCCAGGCGCACGCGGAAGCGTTCGCCGATGCGCAGGCGCAGCCATTCGGCCTGCTGCCGTTCGGCTTTCCCGTCATAGTAGATGTGGGCGTGATAGCTGGCGATCTCGGCGAGCGGCCTGGGCGGGCTGGCGGTGTTCACCTTGATGGCTCCCTCGGTGATTGTTGTGCGGGCAGCGTATACGCAAGGGAGCGGGGTGGCCAAGGGGGAACAGCGTGTGCTCGTCATCTCGATTTCAGGCCAATCGCATAGGCGTTCCCCCACTCCGTCTCGGCTTCGCCGAGCCACCTCTACCCCCACATTCGTGGGGGAGAGGAAATGCTAACCGCCGAGGTCGTGGCCTTGAAAAGCTTGGCATTTCCTCTCCCTCATGGACATGGGGGAGGGTGGCCGCCCAGCGGCCGGAGTGGGGGCGGGCGCGCCGTATGCCTATTGCCAGCACTTCATCGGGCGAGGAAACGCTGATCGCAGAGGTCTCTTGCCCCGATCAAACCCTGCCCATCAGCACCAGGATCAGCAGCACCACCAGCACAATGCCGACGATGCCCGATGGCCCATAACCCCAGGAGCGCGAGTGTGGCCAGGCCGGTACGGCGCCGATCAGGATCAGGACTAGAACGATGATGAGGATGGTGCTGACGGTCATTAAGAGTCCCTCGCCTTGCTGGTCGGATACGGAGGGACAATGCAAAAGGCCGCCCGGTTGTTCCGGACGGCCTTTTGTCCGACTGCTCGAATGCAGCTATTCCGCGGCTTTCGGGAAGGCGATTGCCGGCTCATCGAGCGGACCCGGCTTCGGCCCTGTGGACGCATCCCTTTTCTTTTCGCGCCCGAACAGCCGGCGGAAGAACGCGTAGAAGCGGCTGTTCTTGCTGCGCGTGAAGATCATCAGCATGGACGGCGTCACCACCAGCGTCAGCAGCGTGGCGAAGGACAGGCCGAAGACGATGGCCGACGACAGCGAAATCCACCATTGCGTCGACGGCGCGTTGATCGTCGTCTCGTGATGGAAGATTTCAAGGCCGAGGCCAAAGGCGATCGGCAGCACGCCAAGGATGGCCGAGACCGCCGTCAGCACGACCGGGCGGGCACGTTCGCGGCAGGTCTGCAGCACCGCCTCCATCTTGTCCCAGCCCTCTTCGCGCAGCCGGTCATAGGTGTCGATCAAGACGATGTTGTTGTTCACCACCACGCCGGCCAGCGCGATGACGCCGATGCCCGACATGACAATGCCGAAGGCTTCGCCGGTCAGCAGCAGCCCCAGGAACACACCGATCGTCGCCATGACCACGCAGGACAGCACCAGAAGCACGCTGGTGAACTTGTTGAACTGCATCAAGAGCACCAGGAAGATCAGGAAGATCGCCGCGCCGAAGGCCTTGCCGAGGAAGGCGCTGGCTTCGGCGCTGTCCTCGTTCGACCCCGCCAGCTTCCAGCGTATGCCGTTGTCGAGCTTCATGTCGGTGACCGCCTTGGTCACCTCCGCCTGCACCGCCGCAACCTGGTTACCGGCGGCGACGTTGGCCTGGACGACCACTGTGCGGGCGCCATCGATGCGGTTGAGGATGCCGACGGTCGGCTCCGGCTTGCGCACGACGAAGTTGGAGATCGGCACCGAGCCTTGCGCAGTCTGCACCCGGAGCTCGTCGAGCGTCGACAGCGTGCGGCGGTCTTCAGGCAGCCGCAGCCTGATGTCGACGGCATCGTCGGCGCCGGCAGGCCTGTACTCGGACAGCTTCAACCCGTTGGTCACCAGTTGCACCACCGTGCCGACGGCGGTCGGGCTGATACCGTATTGCGCCGCCTTGGCGCGGTCGACCTCGAGCGCCCAGTCGACGCCGGGCGGCGGCAGGCCGTCGGAAACGTCGATGACACCGGGCACCTTGGCAATGCGCGCCGCAACCGCGCGGGCCTGGTCGTCGAGCCCTTTGGGGTCGATGGCCGAAAGCCGCAGCTGCACCGCCTTGCCCGTGGGAGGACCGGCCTCCGGCACGCGCACTTCGACATCGACGCCGGGAATGCCGGCCATGACGGTGCGCAGCTCATCCAGGATATTGTTCGCCGATTTGCGCTCGCGCCAGTCGATGAACTCATACTGGATGACGCCGACGACGTCCTCCGGCACGTCCTGTCCGCCGCCCTGCGTCTTGCCGACGCGGGTATAGACCGATTTGACGCCAGGCCAGCCAAGCAGCCGGTTTTCGGCGATCCTGGTCGCCGTGTCCATTTCGGCCAGCGAGAGATTGCCGCGGGCATGCACATAGAGCAGGCCGTAATCGGGCTCGACGCTGGGGAAGAACTCGACGCCGGCGCCATATTTCGAATAGGCGAAGCCGACGCCGGTGAGCAGCACGGCGGTGAGCACCAGCACGGTGATGGGGAAGCGCACCGCCTGTTTGACCAGCGCCATGTACCAGCCGTCGCGATTGTGTTCCTCGTGATGCTCCGGCGCCTTGGCGAAAAGCGCGCCCAGCGTCGGCGCGAACACCAGCGCATAAAGCATCGAGGCCGACAGCGTGACGATCAGCGTGATCGGCATGTATTTCATGAAGTCGCCGATGATGCCGGGCCAGAACAGCAGCGGCGAAAACGCCGCGATGCGGGTCATGGTCGCGGCGATGACCGGACCGGCCATGCGCTTGGCGGCCAGCGTGAAGGCTTCCGCCTTCGGCATGCCTTCGCCCATGCGCCGTTCGGCAAATTCGGTGACGATGATGGCGTCGTCGACCAGCATGCCGACCGCCAGGATAAGGCTGAACAGCACGATCATGTTGATCGTGTAGCCCATCATCGCAAGCAGCAGGATGCCGATCAGGAAGGATGACGGAATGGCAAGCCCGATCAGCAGCGAGGCGCGGCCCGACAGCGCATAGAGGATGACGATGAACACCAGGATGACGGCGATCATCACGTGGTTCTGCAGGTCGCCCAGCAGCTGGTTGACGAAGACAGACTTGTCCTGCGTGTAGGTGATGTTCATGCCTTCCGGCATCGTCTTGACGTAGGCGTCGGACACTTCCCGCACCTTGGCCAGCGTGTCGATCAGGTTGGCGCCGATGCGCTTCTTGACTTCGATGGCGATGGCCGGCTTGCCGTTGAGGCGAGTGATGGTCTCGGCGTCGGCGAAGGTCGAACGCACCGTGGCGATGTCCTTCGCCTGCACGACGGCATTGGGGCCGGCGACCACCGGCAAGGACGCGACATCCTCGGGTGTCTCGATCAGCGACGGCACCTTGACCGCGTATTTGCCTTCCGAACCCTCGATATTGCCGGCGGCGACCAGGCTGTTGGAAGCGCCGACCGCGCCGATCAACTGGTCGAGCTGCAGGCCGTAGGAGGACAGCTTCATCGGGTCGATGACGACCTCGACGAGATCGTCGCGCGCGCCTTGTATGGTGCCCTCAAGAACGCCCGGGACTTCCTCGATGCGGTCGCGCAGTTCGCGCGCCGCCGCCGTAAGCACACGCTCGGGCACATCGCCGGACAGCGTGACGACCAGGACGGGAAACTCGGAAATGTTGACCTCGGTAACAACCGGTTCTTCTGCCGCTTGGGGAAGGTCAGCCTTCGCGTCCTGAACCTTCGAGCGTGTATCAGTCACCGCGGTGTCGACTTTTATAGACGGCAGAAACTCAAGGAAGACAAAGGCACCGCCCTGATAGGCGGATGATTTCATCTCCTTTAACCCCTTGAGACTCTTAAGCTTTGCCTCCAGAGGCCTAAGCAGAAGTCTTTCAGCGTCTTCGGGCGCGATGCCTTGATAGGCAACATTTATATAAACATAAGGGGTAGGAACGTCGGGTTCCGCTTCCTTCGGTGTCGACTGATAGGCGACCCAGCCCGCCAGCAGCAGGAAGACCAGCACCGCAATGGTCAGCCGGGCATTGTTGATCGCGAGTTTGACGATATCCATGGCCTGTTCTCAAGATTTCAGGAGCCGCATGGCGGCCGGTTGTCCCCGCCCGGGGCCACCCGGCGCTACTGCGTTGTCGCTTCGCCCAACAGTTTCTGGATGGTCGCCTGGTCGGCCTCGACCGGCTTGACGACGTCCCCTTCCTTGACGAGCTCCTGGCCGGCGACGATGACGCGGGCATCGGCGGGAATGCCGCCAAGCACCAGGCCCTTCGGCGAGTCATCGACCAGGTCGATCGGGAAGAACACCACCTTGTTGTCCTTGTCGACGGCGCGGATGCCGAGGTCTCCCTTGTCGCCCAGCGTCACCACGGAGCGCGGCAACATGACGGCGTCGGTCGGCTGCGCGCTGAGCGCAATCTCTGCCGTCATGCCGGCCGGCACCGAGCCGTCGGCATTGGGGACGGCGATCTCGACGCGGAAGGTGCGCGTCGCCGACGAGGCGTCGCGGCTGATGTAGCGCACGGTGCCTTCGACGGTCTGGCCGCTGACCAGCCGGACAGCAGCCTTGTCGCCGAGCTTGAGATAGCCGAGGTCGCGTTCGCTGACTTCACCGCGCGCAATCACCGGATCGAGCTTGAGGATGGTTGCCACCTCGCCGCCCTGCATGACGGAACTGCCGAGCTCCACCGGCACCCGGTCGATGACGCCGTCGAAGGGCGCCTTGACCAGATTGCGGTCGAGTTCGGCCTGCGCCGTTTCCAGCTGCGACTGCGCAGCGGTCAGGTTCGAACGCGCCGTGTCGAGCTGCAGCTTGGGCAGATTGCCGGTCTTCATGAGCCGCAGCGATGCGTCGAGTTCAGCCTGGCGCTGCGCGACGAGCTGCCTGGCACTGTCGACCATCGAGATCTTTTCTTCGGCCGCCAGCATCAGCACCAGGTCGCCGGTCTTGACGTGATCGCCCTGCTTGACCGGCAGCTTTTCGATGACGCCGGCGACGCGCGTCGCCAGCACGGCGCGCTTGTCGGCCTCGGTCAGCCCGGAAATGCGGATGGCGCGGGCATAGGTCTTGCGCGGCGGCGTCACCACCGCGACGGTGCGCAGCGGCGCCTTCGGTTCGGCCTCGGCGGTCTTGGTTGCATCCGGTGCCTTGGCCTGATCGCCCGGCTTGGCCTGATCGCCTGCCTTGCCAGCACCTTCGACAGCGGCGCTGCCGACGGACGAGAACGCGCCTGTTCCCATCCAGGCGGCGAAGCCGATGAGCACGACAATAGCGGCAAGCTTGTGAAACCTGATCTTCGGCATCATTGTTTTTCCACTGCGGGGTTCGGCCAAGTCGTTATCCAACAGGAGTCCGTCGTCTAACAGCTACCGTGTCTTCCAACTCGGGCGCGTCGCCGATATGGGTGCGCGCCAGGCCGTGTTCAATTTACCGTGAACGGCGAAGCCGCGCTTCTACATCAAAGTTGCATCGCAATACAGTCGAAAAGTTGCAGGAACATTGTGCCAGGCGATGTAGTGTGGCCAACGAAAACGGTTTTATCGGCGCCCCGTCAGGCGGCGGAACCACAGTCTCGGAACCATACGGATGTTGGAGGCGCTTTGTTTTCAAGGCGTTTTGAGCACTGACACCCCCCGTGCCCGCACTAGTTTTTGACGCTCAAATGTGGGCGCGACCTGCGTAGCCACTGAGTGAATGGCAGCAGGCGTCAGTATGATTTTGTATACCGTCACACGCAACGATTGTTCCGGGACGGAAAGTCATCGGCGCTACTCCGATTTTCCGAACACTTCGCTGATCGTCTTGATCGATCCGGGCGGACTCAGGCCCGCCGGCGTTCCGCGTCCGGCTTCTTGCGGGCGGCGAGAAATTCCTTCACCCGCCGTCCCGGTGCCGGCCCGCGCACCGGTTTGAAGCCGTCATCGAGTTCGCCGGAAAGATCGAGCGTCGGCCGCTTGCCGACGGCGTCGTAATTCTCCTCCAGCCAGTCGCTCGCCGCTATGCGGCCAAGGTCGCGCAAATAGGTCAAAAAAGCCCATTCGGCGTTGACCTTGGATGACGCCGACAGATCCTTGAACGCTTCGTCGGCATCGATGCGGTGCATGCGGATGTCGCGGTATTCGCCAGGCGGCAGCCGGCCGGCGGCGATCAGCTCCTTGACGAAGGCGATCGAGCGGAATTCGTTCAGCAGCCCGGCATTGAAGGTGATCTCGTCGATGCGGTTCTGGATTTCATTGGCGCTTTTCGGCGTGCCCTCGCGCACCACCGGATTGATCTGCACCAAAAGCACATCCTCGGTCGCCGCCGTCTTGAAGAACGGAAACAGCGCCGGATTGCCGCCATAGCCGCCATCCCAATAGGGCACGCCCTTGATCTCGACGGCGCGGAACAATTGCGGCAGGCAGGCCGAGGCCATCACCGTGTCGAGGTCGATCTCGCCGTCGGAAAAGACGCGCAGCTGGCCGGTCTCGACATTGGTCGCCGAAATGAACAGCTCCATCGACTTGCAGGCGTGGACATTTTTGAAATCGATCTCCTGCTCGACCACGTCGCGCAGCGGGTTCAAGCCCAGCGGATTGGCGACATAGGGTGAGAACACTCGGGACATGGTGTCGAAGAAGAAATAGCCGGGCGTATTCTCGATCGACCAGTTGCCCCAGGCGACGTCCCACGGCATGCGCTGCACCGGGCTGAAGCGGCCCTTGGCCGCCACCGCGCGCCAGAAGTCGTCGAGCTTTTGCCGTGCACCCTCGACGCCGGCGCGCACAAACCCATCGGCCAGCGCCACCGCATTCATGGCGCCGGCGCTGGTGCCGGACACGGCTGAAATGTCGAGCCTGCCATCCTCCAGCAGCCGGTCGAGTACACCCCAGGAGAAAGCCCCGTGCGAGCCGCCGCCCTGCAGCGCGATGTTGATCTTCTTCGTTTCCTCCGCCTTGCCGTTTTTGGTCATGGCGTTCCTGTTCGGTTTGGTCGCTGCTGCCTCATTCCGCCCGGAAATCGGGCGGGTTCGACGGCAGCGGACTTATATTGCAGTGCAGCATATAAGGGATGACCAAGGCAAGAACACGAACACGGTCGCGTGATCACATGAAATTTGGTCATGGGGAATGGTCCTCCACGCCGAGGTCTTCGCCCTACGAATACCCCCACCCTTGATCCCTCCCCACAAGGGGGAGGGAGACTTGGTAGACGCTGATCTCAGCAAGCCACCGACGTTTCGGCGGCGGGCGCCAGCTGCCCTCCCCCTTGTGGGGGTCCGAAGGACGGGCGAGACCCGTGGCTCGCCCCGGCAAGCTAGGGTGGGGTCCTCTCGCAACAATCTGAACTTGGAACCTCAGGCCACGAGGTCCGGCACCGGCCCGACATAGCGCGACTGTGGCCGGATCAGCCGCCCGGTCGTCTGCTGTTCGCGCGCATGCGCGATCGAGCCGGCGACACGTCCGGCGGCAAAGACATTGCTGAACGCCTGTGGCGGAAAGCCCGCCGCCTCAAGCACAAGCGCTGTGTAGAACTCGACATTGGTCTGCAGCGAGCGCTGCGGCTTGGCGATCCGCAGCACTTCGAGCGCCGTCTGCTCGACCTGTTCGGCGAAGGCCAGGCGGCGGCCGGCTTCGCCTTCGCTGCCGAGCTGCCGCACGACGGCTTTCAGCACATCGGCGCGCGGATCGCGCACGCGGTAGATACGATGGCCGAAACCCATGATGCGCTCGCCATGCGCGACCTTCTCGCGCAGCCAACCGGCCGCGTCGCCATGCGCCTGGATTGCATCGAGCATCTCGATCACCGGGCCGGGCGCGCCGCCGTGCAGCGGCCCCTTGAGCGCGCCGAGCCCGGCCAGCACCGACGATGTCAGCCCTGCCAGCGTCGATGCGACGACGCGGGTGGCAAAGGTCGAGGCGTTGAGGCCGTGATCGCACACGGTCACCAGATAGGTGTCGAGTGCCCTTGCCAGCGCCGGCGACGGGACGGATCCCTCGAGCATCCTCAGCATGTCGGCGGCATGATCGGCCTTAGCGTCAGGTGCGGTCGGCTGCTCGCCGCGCGCCAGCCGCAGCAGAGCCGGCGTCAGCACGGCGGGCGCCGCGATCAGCCGCAAGGCGTCCGTCAGCGTCTCGCCATCCGGCAGCAGCGCCATGCCGGCGCGCATGGCGCTATAGATCTCGAGCGGTGCGAGCAGCGGCAGCGAGGGCGCAAGCCGCTCGAACACCTCGACGCGAGCCTTGCCCAGCCTCGCTGCCAGTTCGGCATCGCCGGGAAGGCCGTCGAAGAAGCCGTCGAGCAACAGGCGAACCACTTGCATAGCGCCAGCGTCCCGCCAATTCCGGCAGCGAATGACCGCGGATCGTCAGGCGGCCGCCAAGGCCATCGACATCGGAGAGCACGGTCTCCGCCGCCACCACATCATCGAGCCCGTTCGCCATATCTCATCTCCTTGCAGCTTTTCTGCATGGGAGATAAGGGTTAGGCTGCGCCTCGATCAATCTTGATCAATATAATCAATGTATGGGCTAAAAATGTCCGAATGGCTGTCGCGGGAAGAGGCGCTGGAAAGGCTCAAGGTCCGGCCGCAGACGCTCTACGCCTATGTCAGCCGTGGCCGCATCGGCATGCGGCCGGATGAGAGCGACCCGCGCCGCAGCCAGTACCGCGCCGACGACATCGCCGCACTGGCGACCCGCCGGGCGCGCGGCCGCAGTCCCTCGGCCATCGCCGAGAGTGCGATCGCCTGGGGCGAACCCTCGATCGCAACAGCAATTTCGACCGTTCTGCACGGGAGCCTCATCTACCGAGGGCAAGACGCCGTTGCGCTCTCCAAAGCGGCGACGCTGGAGGAAACCGCTGCTGTGCTCTGGGCCTCGCCTGAACCGGTGGCTTTCAAAGCTCCGTCATCTGAAGCGCCTCATCCAGTCGGCCGCGCCTCGGCCTTTGCGCAGCTTGCCATGCTTGCAGGCCACGGGCGGCCTTCGCTAGGACGCAGCGCCGCCTCGCTGTGCACCGAGGCCGCGCGCACAGTCGGAGCGCTGGCGCAGTCGCTGGGCGCTGAAGCCGGCACAGCGCCCGTCCATAAGCGCCTGGCGCAGGGCTGGTCGGTGGATGATGCCGGCGCGGAAGCGATCCGCTGCGCCCTCGTCCTGCTCGCCGATCATGAACTCAACGCATCGACCTTCGCCGCCCGCGTCGCAGCGTCCACAGGCGCCTCGCCTGCCGCATGCCTGCTGGCCGGCCTGGCAACGCTGTCCGGCCCGCGCCACGGTGGCGCCGGCGAAGCGGCGATGCAACTGGCTGAAGATGCAGCAGCCCACGGCGCGGATGCGGCGATCCGGCGCTGGCTCGGCCATGATCGGCCCTTGCCGGCGTTCGGCCATCCGCTCTATCCCGACGGCGATCCCCGTGCCACCGCACTTCTGGAAGTCATCCCTGTCGACGAGACGCTGCAACAGCTGCAAAAAGCCGCCATGGCGGCGGTCGGTGCCCAGCCCAACATCGACTTCGCCCTGGCCACACTAACGCGCGGCCTTGGCTTGCCGCGCGATGCACCGTTCCAGCTGTTTGCGCTCGGACGCAGTGTCGGCTGGGCCGCGCATATGGTCGAACAGATCATTAGCGGCAGCATCATCAGGCCGCGTGGCCGCTATGAGGGACGCGTGACTTAAGCCGACCTGGCCGTGTTCCCGAACCGCGCACGGTACGCGACGGGCGTCGTGGCGAACTGCTGACGAAAATGATGCCGCAGCGTGCCTGCCGCGCCAAAGCCGGCGGTCTCGGCAATCCGTTCGATCGGCATGGCGGTGTCTTCCAGTAGCGTGCACGCCCGCGAAAGCCGTTCCGACAGCAGCCAGCGCGCCGGCGTGACGCCGGTCGCGGCCGCGAACCGGCGCAGGAACGTCCGCTCGCTCATCCCGGCAAGCTCGGCCAAGATGGCGACGGGATAGTCGGCAGAAATATCGGCGCGCATCCTGTCGATCAACGGTCCAAGCCGGCTGCGCTCATGTGGCTCGGGTACGGAACTCTCGACATACTGCGCCTGGCCGCCGTCGCGATGCGGCGGTACCACCAGACGGCGCGCCACCATGTTTGCAGCCTTGGTGCCGAAGTCGCGCCGAACCAGATGCAGGCAAAGATCGATGCCCGCGGCACTGCCTGCCGATGTCAGCACATTGCCCTCATCAATGTACAAAACGTCCGGGATCACGGTGATGTCGGGGTACATCTCCGTCAGCTTCTCGCTGTAGCGCCAATGCGTGGTCGCCCTTTTGCCCGCAAGCAGGCCGGCGGCGGCAAGCACGAACACGCCCGAACAGATCGAAAGAATGCGAGAGCCGCGCTCGTGTGCCTTTCGAAGCGCCTCGATCAGCGCCGGCGGCACCGGAGCCTCCGTTCCGCGCCATCCCGGTACGATCACCGTGCCGGCCTGGCCGATCAGATCGATCCCGCCGTCGGCAACAATACGCACGCCGCCCAGCGCGCGCATTTCACCGCCATCGATCCCGGCAACCGCAAAACGGTACCAATCCTCACCCATTTCCGGCCGGGGCAAGGCGAAGATCTCAACCGCCACGCCAAACTCGAACGTGCACAGCCCGTCATAGGCAACGGCAACGACAAGAGGGTTGGCAGGGCGCGGATTGGCAGAGGATGGCATGATCTTGACGATATATGGCAAAGCTGCCAGCTGCAATCGCCCTGCTTCCTGTCTTATCTCTCCGTCGCATCAGCAATGGAGATACGAGGATGAGCCACGTGACAGACATTCCGGCGGCATCGCCGGATATCGCCCGCGACCATTTTCTGCGCCGGCTTTCCGTCGAGACCGACTGTTCCGACGTCGCCGCCGCACTGCGTGCCGGAGAGCCGGACTTTGTTCTCCTGCATGTGGTCGGTTCGCCGGAAGCCTATGGACGCCGCCATGTGCCGGGCGCGCTGCATCTGCCCCACCGCGAAATATCGGCCGGGCGGATGGTGCAATGGCCCGAAAGGACGCTGTTCGTCGTCTATTGCGCGGGACCGCATTGCAATGGCGCGGATCAGGCGGCCTTCAAGCTGGCCAGCCTCGGTCGTCCCGTGAAGATCATGATCGGCGGCATAACCGGTTGGCAGGACGAGGACCTTCCTTTCGCTTCAGGCAAGGAGCCCGGTGTCTTGCACGCGTGAGGCCACGCGATATGGTCGGCCTTGAAGACTGAGCAAGCATGCAGAAGGCGATGGTTAGAATTCGTCCATTCGAGCGCCAGGATGTCGGTGCGGTGCTCGCCCTCATGCGGGCGCTAGCCGTCTTCGAGGGTTATGACGACAAGCTTCGCGTCACCGAAGCGAACCTCATCGAGCACGGGCTGGGGCCATCGCCCCGGTTCGGCGTGTTGGTGGCGGAGCGAGAGGGCGTGATCGTCGGCATCGCCGTCCACTACCTCATCCCCTGGACCTACGACCTGAAGCCGGTTGTCTGGCTGAAGGAACTCTACGTCACTGAAGCGACGCGCGGCATGGGGGTCGGCCATGCGCTTGTTGAACAGCTTCGCCAACACGCTTTGAGCATTGGCGCCTCCGCCATCAAATGGACGGTGCTGAAATCCAACTCGCCGGCCAAAGCCTTCTACCGCTCGCTCGACGGCCAGCCCGACGATATCTGGGAACCGTGGCAGCTGAAAATCGACCCGTGACAGCCGCCTCGACCAACTGAGGGCGGTCGACCATGCGGCGGTCGCTTACGACATGGTGTCGAGCTTGCGCTGCATGGCGGCGATCTGTTGCTTCAGTTCCTGAAGGTCGTCGCCGCTCTTTTCCGGGACGTCCTTGCGGGCCGGCTCGGGTGCAGCCGCGGCCGCAGCATTTGTGGCGGCGGTCGGGAAGGGCGTGAACAGGCGCATCGCGTTCTGGAACATTTCCATGTTGCGGCGTGTCTGCTCTTCCAGCGCCTTGATCGGCGTGGCGATCTTCATCACATCCAGCGGCGACTTGCCGATCGCGCCCCTCATCTGCTCGCGGAACCGCTCCTGTTCCTTGGAGAAGGCCATCATCGACTGTTCGAGGAAGCTCGGCACGATCTGCTGCATCTGGTCGCCATAGAAAGCGATCAGCTGGCGCAGGAACGGGATCGGCAGCATGTTCTGCCCATCCTTGTTCTCCAGTTCGAAGATGATCTGCGTCAGCACCGGATGGGTAATGTCGTCACCGGTCTTGGCGTCCTGGACGGTGAACTCCTCGCCCTTCTTGACCATCTCGGCCAGATCCTCGAGCGTGACATAGGTGCTGGTGCCGGTGTTGTAGAGCCGGCGATTGGCATATTTCTTGATAATGATAGGGTCGTCTTTCGCGGCCATCAGCATCCTCCCGGGACACCGGCGCGCCTGAGTAAGCCGCCGGTAACGATTGCGCCATTTTTAAGGATATGCGCAAAAGCTCTATAATTCCAAGCGCTTTGTGCAGTGCGGCATCATTTATTGCTGCATGGCGGGCTAATTATGCTGCGCAGCAAAGGTTGGGCGATCCCGCCGGCCGCCCGCGCCCTGCTTGCGGCGCTTGGCCGGCATGCCCATTTCCGGTTTGACTTGGGGTGTGGAACGGGCAAGAAAAGTCCCAACAAGCCCCCAAGAACACGACACCTCGAAGTCTGGAGAGAAAAATGTCCGCTTCCAATTCAATCGTCGTTGCCAGCGCCGCACGCACGGCTGTCGGCTCTTTCAACGGCGCCTTCGCCGCCACCCCGGCGCATGAACTTGGCGCCGTCGTCATCAGGGAGCTTTTGGCGCGCGCCGGCGTCGAGCCGGGCGAAGTCGACGAGGTCATTCTCGGCCAGGTGCTGACCGCCGCGCAGGGCCAGAACCCCGCCCGCCAGGCGTCGATCAATGCCGGCCTGCCCAAGGAGACGACCGCCTGGGGCCTCAACCAGGTTTGCGGCTCGGGCCTGCGCGCCATCGCGCTCGGCATGCAGCAGATCGCCGCCGGCGACGCCACGGTGATCATCGCCGGCGGCCAGGAATCGATGTCGCTGTCGCCGCACGCCGAGCACCTGCGCGCCGGCGTCAAGATGGGCGACTACAAGATGATCGACACCATGATCAAGGACGGGTTGTGGGACGCCTTCAACGGCTACCACATGGGCAACACCGCCGAGAACGTCGCCCGCCAGTTCCAGATCACCCGCGACGACCAGGACCAGTTTGCGCTGGCCTCGCAAAACAAGGCCGAGGCCGCGCAGAAGGCCGGCAAGTTCAAGGACGAGATCGTCGCCTTCACGATCAAGGGCAGGAAGGGCGACACTGTCGTCGACCAGGACGAGTACATCCGCCACGGCGCCACCATCGACGCCATGTCCAAGCTGAAGCCGGCTTTCGACAAGGACGGCACGGTGACCGCCGCCAACGCGTCGGGCATCAATGACGGCGCCGCCGGCGCGCTGCTGATGAGCGAGGCCGAAGCCACGCGGCGCGGCATCACCCCGTTGGTGCGCATCGCATCCTGGGCGACGGCTGGCGTCGATCCGGCGATCATGGGCACCGGACCAATTCCCGCCTCGAAGCGGGCGCTCGAGAAAGCCGGCTGGTCGGTCAAGGACCTCGACCTTGTCGAGGCCAATGAAGCCTTCGCCGCGCAGGCCTGCGCCGTCAACAAGGGCATGGGCTGGGATACGTCGATCGTCAACGTCAATGGCGGCGCCATCGCCATCGGCCATCCGATCGGCGCGTCGGGCGCCCGCGTCTTCAACACGCTGGTTTTCGAGATGCGCCGCCGCGGCGCCAAGAAGGGCCTTGCCACGCTGTGCATCGGCGGCGGCATGGGCGTCGCTCTGTGCGTGGAAGCGCTGTGAAAGAGAAGTGAGTAGTGAATAGGGAGTAGTGAATGGGGAACAAGGAGCAGCGCGGCGGGATATCGATCCCTACTCGCTACTCCCTACTCCCTATTCCCTTCTTCCGACCAAAGGGAGGAAGAACTTTCAATGACCAAAGTAGCGCTCGTCACCGGTGGATCGCGCGGCATCGGCGCCGCCATATCGATCGGCCTGAAGAATGCCGGTTACACCGTTGCAGCCAACTATGCCGGCAATGACGAGGCAGCGGGGAAGTTCAGCGCACAAACCGGCATCAAGGCCTACAAATGGTCGGTCGCCGACTACGACGCCTGTGCCGCCGGAATCAAACAGGTCGAGGCCGATCTCGGCCCGGTCTCGGTGCTGGTCAACAATGCCGGCATTACCCGCGACGCCATGTTCCACAAGCTGACGCGCGAGCAGTGGAAGGAAGTCATCGACACCAATCTGTCTGGGGTCTTCAACATGACGCATCCGCTGTGGGGCGGCATGCGCGACCGCAAATTCGGCCGCGTCATCACCATTTCCTCCATCAACGGCCAGAAAGGCCAGGCCGGCCAGGTCAACTATTCCGCCGCAAAGGCCGGCGACATCGGCTTCTCGAAGGCGCTGGCGCAGGAGGGCGCGCGCGCGGGCATCACAGTCAATGTCATCTGCCCCGGCTACATCGCCACCGAGATGGTCAAGGCGATCGACGAGAAGGTGCTGAATGAACGCATCATCCCGCAGATTCCGGTCGGCCGCCTCGGCGAACCGGAAGAGATCGCGCGTTGCGTCGTCTTCCTCGCTTCCGAAGACGCCGGCTTCATCACCGGTTCGACCATCACAGCCAATGGCGGCCAGTATTTCGCCTGAACGACAGCATTTCGCCCGGTAGGACGGGCCGGCTTATGGCCCGTTTTTTCATCGCCGGCCGGCGATGTTCCCGGGCTGCGCGCTAGACATTGACCCGTTCCGGCACGCAAAGATTAACGATTTCCAGGCGCCTTGTGCAAAACCCGGTTCGCAAGCTGTGAATTCTCGGTGGACAAGCTGTGGATAACACAACATGTTGGGGTGAACAAACCAGGAAAATCCCGCCATCGCTGATTCATCGCCGATTCGTTCCGGCTTTGAGCGCAACGTTAACGACCAAGGCCGAAAATCACCGGCAAATGGTTAAGGCCGATTAAGAAAATTCAACAATTTCATAATGTTGGCCGAGGCGTATCGGATCACGACGATGCCCCGCCGGCAAAGGTTAACGCCAATGGTCGCCTTGCAGGAATCGGGCCAGTTTCCGCGATTCAGCATATGGTGAGACTCAGGCTCGCAAAATCCACATGTAGCCGTGAACAAAAGCTGAATCTGCCGGAGTCACTGATTCGTCGCCGATTCGTTCCAGACTCGTTCCAACTGTTAATTGAGACCTCAAAGACGAACCGTGGGATTGCCGGCCGGAACATTCCGCTTTCGCTTCGCGCCTGAAATCCCTATGTGTCGCCTGTCATACGCGCCACGCGAGGCGCGCTCCCGACAACACGATGCAGAAAGCCTCATCTCCAGGCCGATGAACATCCAGCCGAAACACACCGAGCCGCTGATCCTGTCGGGCCGCGACGTGACTGCCGTGCTGGGTCCGACCAACACCGGCAAGACCCATCTCGCCATCGAGCGCATGGTGGCGCATGAGAGCGGCATTATCGGCCTGCCGCTCCGCCTTCTGGCGCGCGAGGTCTATGCCCGCGTCTGCGAAAAGGTCGGCGCCCACAAGGTGGCGCTCATCACCGGCGAGGAAAAAATCCAGCCGCCCGGCGCGAAATATTCGGTCTGCACCGTCGAAGCCATGCCGCGCGAGACCGACGTTGCCTTCGTCGCCATCGACGAGGTGCAGCTCGCCGGCGACCTCGAGCGCGGCCATATCTTCACCGACCGAATCCTGCACCTGCGCGGGCGCCAGGAAACGCTGCTGCTCGGCGCGGCCACCATGCATGGCATCCTGCAAAAGCTGCTAAGAGGCGTCTCGGTGGTGACGCGCCCTCGCCTGTCGCACCTGGCCTATGCCGGTTCGAAGAAATTGACCCGCCTGCCGCGGCGTACGGCGATCGTCGCTTTCTCCGCCGACGAGGTCTATGCCATCGCTGAGCTGATCCGCCGCCAGCAAGGAGGAGCGGCGGTCGTGCTCGGCGCGCTGTCGCCCCGCACCCGCAACGCCCAGGTGGCAATGTTCCAGGCAGGCGACGTCGACTATCTCGTCGCCACCGACGCCATCGGCATGGGCCTCAACCTTGATCTCGATCATGTCGCCTTCGCCCAGAACCGCAAATTCGACGGCTACCAGTACCGCAACCTGACGGCGGCCGAGCTCGGCCAGATCGCCGGCCGCGCCGGCCGGCATCTGCGCGACGGCACCTTCGGCGTCACCGGCCAGGTCGATCCGCTGGACGAGGAGTTGGTCAAGCGCATCGAGGGGCATGAGTTCGATCCGGTAAAGGTGCTGCAATGGCGCACCGCGCATTTCGACTTCGCCAGCCTCGACGCGCTGAAGCGCTCGATCGAAACCAACGCGCCGGTCGAAGGCCTGACGCGGGCGCTGCCGGCGGTCGATGCCCAGGCGCTCGAACATCTCTCCCGCGACGAGGACATCCGCGCGCTGGCTACCAATGCCAAGCGCGTCGCGCTGCTGTGGGAAGCCTGCGCGTTGCCGGACTACCGCAAGATCGCGCCGGCCCAGCACTCCGACCTGATCGCTTCTATCTACACCGACCTCGCCAAACACGGCCATGTCGACGAGAACTACATGGCCGAGCAGGTGCGCCGCGCCGATACGACCGAGGGGGACATCGACACGCTGTCGCACCGCATTGCGCAGATCCGCACCTGGACATTCGTGTCCAACCGGCCGGGCTGGCTGGCCGATCAGGCACACTGGCGGGAAAAGACGCGCGAAATCGAAGACAGATTGTCGGATGCGCTGCATGAGCGGTTGACGAAACGGTTTGTAGACCGCAGGACTTCCGTCCTCATGCGGCGCCTTAGAGAAAATACAATGCCTGAAGCCGAAATCAGTCCTACCGGAACCGTCCTTGTCGAAGGCCATCATGTCGGCGAGTTGCAAGGGTTCCGCTTCACCGCCGATCAGAGCGCCGGCGGCGAAGACGCCAAGGCCGTGCGTACGGCAGCGCAAAAAGCGCTGGCCGCCGAGTTCGAGGCACGTGCCGAACGCTTCGGCGCCTGCGCCAATGGCGACCTTGCGCTCGGCTCCGACGGCACGCTGCGCTGGATCGGCGCGCCGATCGGCACGCTGGTTGCCGGCGAGGACGCGCTGAAGCCGCGCCTGGTGCTTTTGGCCGACGAGCAGTTGACCGGTCCCGCCCGCGACAAGGTCGCCGCGCGCGCCGAGCGCTTCGTCAATTTCCAGATCGAATCCTTGCTGAAGCCGCTGGTCGACTTGAAGAATGCCGAGCAGATCGCCGGCATCGGCCGTGGCATCGCCTTCCAACTCGTCGAGCATTTCGGCCTCATCAACCGCCGCGACATCGCCGAGGAAATGAAGTCGCTCGACCAGGAGGGTCGCGCCGCCTTGCGCCGGCTCGGTGTGCGCTTCGGCGCCTACCACGTCTTCGTGCCGGCGCTGATCAAGCCGGCGCCCGCCGGACTGATCACGCTTTTGTGGGCGCTGAAGAACGACGGCAAGGACAAGCCCGGCTTTGGCGACGTCGTGCACGCGCTGGCCTCCGGCCGCACCTCGGTGGTCATCGATCCGGCTTTCGACAAGAGCTTCTACAAGCTCGCCGGCTACCGTAATCTCGGCCGCCGCGCCGTGCGCATCGACATTCTGGAACGGCTGGCCGACCTGATCCGGCCTGCGACCAACTGGAAGCCCGGTCTGGGACAGCGCCCGGACGGCGCCTATGACGGCCAGTCCTTCATGGTGACGCCGCCGATGATGTCCATCCTCGGCGCCACCGCCGACGACATGGAAGAGATCCTGAAAGGTCTCGGCTATCGCGCCGAGCCGAAGCCGCCGGCAGAGGTCAAGGCGCGGCTGGAAGCACAGGACAACGCGGCGCGGGAAGCGGCTGCCGCCAAGCTGGCTGCGGACGCGGCTGCAAAAGCTGAACAGGCCAAGGCGGCGGAAGCCGCTGCAAGTGAAGCCGTCGCTGAAGCGCCGGCCGTTGGATCGGAGCCGGATGCGGTTGCCGCCGCTGAGCCTGCGGCTGAGCAGCCCGTCGCCGAAGCCGCAGCGGAGGCTGTTGCTGCGGACGCTCAGCCGGGCGCGCCTCAAGAGGGTACGGAGCCAACTCCGGCCGCTGAAGCTACCGCCGAAGCTCCAGCCATCGCGGAAGCAACGGCAGAGCCTGTCGCGGACGAGCAAGTCGAAGCTAACGCAGAAATCGCGGAAGAAGCTCCGGCTGTTGCGGAAGCTGACGACACTGCCGACGCCACCGTCGCCGAAAACGCCGACGCCCTTACCTCCCCCTCGATGGCGGAGGTCGCGGCGCGAAGCGACGCGGGTGACAGCGTTGACGAAGCAGGTGCAGACACAGCAGACACTTCAGGCGCAACCGCCGACGCCGGCGCTGCCCCCACCCCGGCGCTGCGCGCCGACCCTCCCCACGAGGGGGAGGGTGGAAGCGCTGAGCCTGTCCCCGAGGCCGAAGCGCCAAAGCCCATCTTGCTGTGGCGGCAGGGTCGTTTCGAGCAGCGCCCGCGCCATCGTCAAGGCCGGGACAATCGCCCGCGTAACGGCCAGGCTGGCCGCGCCGATGCGCCGGCCGACGCTGCCGGCGGACAGCCGGCACCGGGCGAACGGCCGGCCTATCAGGGCCGGCGCGACCAGCGCGACGGTGCCGCCAAGCCACGCTTCGACCGTTCGAAGTTCAAGCCCAAGCCGCAGGCCGAGGGCGAACAGCGCCGCGACGGCAAGCCGCAAGGCGAGCGTCCGCGCGAGGGCCGGCCTGACTGGAAAGGCGGCAGGCCGGAAGGCAAAGGCGGACCGCAAGGCGCCAAGCCGGCTTTCCAAGCCAAGCCACGCGAGGAACGCCCTGCGCGCTTCGATCCGGACTCGCCCTTCGCCAAGCTCGCCGCATTGCGCGACCAGCTGAAGAAATAAGCCCCAGGTTCGCTGCGATGGTTGCTGAAGGTCGTCAGCGCATCGACAAGTGGCTGTTCTTTTCGCGCGCGATAAAATCGCGCTCGCTGGCGGCCAAGCTGGTTGTCGCCGGACGCGTCCGCATCAACAGCGACAAAGCAGCGCAGGCCTCCGATCTGGTCAAGCCTGGCGACGTTTTGACCATTACGCACGAGCGCCGCATTTTCATTTGGAAGGTGCTTGGCACCGGCGTGCGGCGCGGTCCGGCCGAGGAAGCGCGCACGCTCTACGAGGACATGTCCCCGCCGCCGGCGCCGAAAGGCGAGGCTGTTGCCGATGCCATTCCGGCGCTGCGCGACGCCGGCAGCGGCCGGCCGACCAAGAAAGAGCGCAGGCAAACCGACCGGCTGTTCGGCGAAGACTGAAGCCTTGGCCGTCTGCGCCATGCCGGCGGTCTGGAATTTCATTCCGGACACGCGGGCCCCGCCTGCAATGGCTGCCCTTGCAAGCGGCAGGCAAAGGCGTTACCTCACCAAAAAAGCCGCCGCATCGGCCCGAAAATCGGAAATCGATTTTTCGGAAGGCACGATGCGCAGATTCAAAGTGTCAGAGCGTACTTTGTGCGTCCAATTGGACGCACGTCGCTCTAGCAAGAACGGGACGTCCCGGAGCCGACCAATGACCTATGTCGTGACCGACAACTGCATCAAATGCAAGTACATGGACTGCATCGAGGTCTGTCCGGTCGACTGCTTCTACGAGGGCGAGAACATGCTTGTCATACATCCCGACGAGTGCATCGACTGCGGCGTCTGCGAACCGGAATGCCCGGCCGATGCAATCAAGCCCGACACCGAGCCGGGCCTCGACAAATGGCTGCAGGTCAACACCGAATACGCCGAGAAATGGCCCAACATCACCGCCAAGAAGGAGCCTCCGGCAGATGCCAAGAGCTTCGACGGCGAAGCCGGCAAGTTCGAGAAATATTTCTCCGCCGAGCCCGGCGAAGGCGACTGAGCACATGACGCTGGAATCGGAATCGATTTCGGAAAGGGTGATGCGCAAAGCAAAAAAGTGCGGCCTATTGGATCTTCATAACGCTGCGTAACGCGCATCATACATTAACTGCCTTGACAGGCGGCGATGGCGCTCGACCTTCGCGTTTGCAGCAAAACCTTGATTCTTCCGACTTTTTGTGCTACACCAGTTGAAACATGCCGGTGACACAACGTCGATTTATGGCGCAAGCGCCCCAAATCACTGAAAGGTGAAATCCCCAATCGGACCAGAGCGATCTGGGCCAGGCAGTCGCTATGTATGCGGTTTGCCGGTCCCGGCTTTTTCCGATGGGTTCATCTGTTGTGCGGCTAACGATCGGTGTCCCCGGTCGCATGCGTTCGGACCGGCAGGCCGCCGGTGCCACAACAAGGAGTTCAGGGCGTAATGGCAACGATCACCCCGCAGAAGAAGTCCACCTCGGCACGCCACGGTTTCAAGACCGGCGAGTACATCGTCTATCCGGCACACGGCGTCGGCCAGATCGTCTCGATCGACGAGCAGGAAGTTGCGGGCCACAAGCTGGAACTGTTCGTCATCGACTTCCAGAAGGACAAGATGCGCCTGAAGGTTCCGGTCGCCAAGGCGACCTCCATCGGCATGCGCAAGCTGTCGGAAGAGGATTATGTCGAGCGCGCGCTGAAGGTCGTGCAGGGCCGCGCCCGCGTCAAGCGCACCATGTGGTCGCGCCGTGCGCAGGAATATGATGCCAAGATCAATTCGGGCGACCTGATCTCGATCTCGGAAGTCGTGCGCGACCTCTACCGTGCCGACAACCAGCCGGAACAGTCCTATTCCGAGCGTCAGCTCTATGAGGCGGCACTCGACCGCATGGCGCGCGAGATCGCGGCAGTCAACCGCATGTCGGAAACCGAAGCCGTGCGCCTGATCGAGGTCAACCTCAACAAGGGCCCGAAGCGCGGCGCCAAGGCCGACAATGAGGAAGCCGAGCAGGAAGAAGCTGCCTGATCGCTTTCACCGTCGAAATCATGAAAAACCCGGCCTTGTGCCGGGTTTTTGTTTTTTTCCCCCTTGTGGGGTTCCAAGGACGGGCGAGACCCGTGGCTCGCCCAGGCAGGGTCGCTGCGAAGCAGCGAGGATGGGGACGACACCAGACCGCACCCGGACCTTCCGTCCGACCTCCCCACAAGGGGAACGTAGAAGGCTCAGCCGCCGGCTTCCTTCTCCGCCTCCTGCTTCAGCGTCGCAATAAAACGCTTGGTCCGTTCCCGCTCCGGATTGCTGAACACCACGGTGGACGGCCCCTTCTCGACGACGACACCAGCATCGAGGAACACCACCTCCTGCGCGATCTTGGAGGCAAGGCGAAGGTCGTGCGTGGCCATCACCATGGTGGTGCCTTCGCTGGCGAGTTTTCCGAGCACGTCGACCACTTCCTGCGCCAGTTCCGGATCGAGCGCCGAGGTCGGCTCGTCGCAAAGCAGAACCTTGGGCGACGGCGCCAGGGCGCGGGCGATGGCCACACGCTGCTGCTGGCCGCCCGACAGCGTTGCCGGCCAATCGTCCGCCTTGTGCGCCATGCCGACCTTCTCGAGCAGCGCCAGTGCCCGCTCGCGCGCCTTTGCCGTCGGCCATTTGAGCACCGTCACCAGGCCTTCCATGACGTTCTCGATCGCGGTGCGATGCGGGAACAGCTGGAAGTTCTGGAACACCATGCCGGTCTGCAGCCGCAGGCGCTGGATGTCGCGGCTGGGGATCTTGATGCCGGGACGGAATTCCAGCGTCTCGTCGCCGATGCGCACCATGCCCGAGGTCGGGATCTCCAACAGGTTGATGCAGCGCAGCAGAGTGCTCTTGCCACCGCCGGAGGGACCGACAAGCGCGGTGACGCTGCCTTCGGCAATGGTGACCGTCACGCCCTTCAGCACCAGATTGTCGCCGAAGCGCTTTTCGATATCGGTGAGGCCGATCATGAGCGCGCCTCCAGGAAGCCGCCATAGCGGTTGAGCCGCTCCTCCAGCCGCGTCTGCAAGGCCGAAAGCACCGAGCTCATCGCCAGATAAAGGATCGCCGCCTCGACATAGAGGATCAGCGGTTCATAGGTGGTGGCGACGATGCGCTGCGCCGCCTGGAACATCTCCGGCACGGTGATGGCGGCGGCCAGCGACGTATCCTTGACCAGCGAGATGAAGGTGTTGGACAGCGGCGGCACGGCGACGCGGCCGGCTTGCGGCAGGATGGTGCGCCGCATCGCCTGGCTCCAGGTCATGCCGATCGAATAGGCCGCTTCCCACTGGCCCTTCGGCACCGAGCCGATCACGGCGCGGATAATTTCCGAACTGTAGGCGCCTATGTTGAGGGTGAAGCCAATCAGCGCCGCCGGAAAAGCATCCAGCAATATGCCGACCGAAGGCAGGCCGTAAAAGATCAGGAACAGCTGCACCAGAAGCGGCGTGCCGCGAAAGATCCAGACATAGAAGCGGACCACGGCAACCAGAGGCTTGGGGCCGAACAGCCGCACCAGGGCGACAACCAGGCCGACGAACAGGCCGAGTGCGAACGATAGCAATGTCAGCGGTACGGTGAAGATCAACGCCGCCCACAGCAGTGTCGGCAACGAGTCCAGCATCAGGTGTAGCCAGTGCGGCACGAACGGCTCCTCCCTCACAGACCGCCGCGGTGACGGCAGTGCGATTGTGTGCTTCTCATATCATGCGAATAACGGCGAGCCGTCAAAGACGGCCCGCCGCTATTTGTCATTGCCGGCAAACCGCCGGGAGATGGTCTTTACTGCGAGACATCCTGGCCGAAATAGGTATCGGCGATCTTCTTGTAGGTGCCGTCGGCCTTGATGTCGGCCAGCGCCTTGTTGATCGCCGCGACCAGCTCCGGATCACCCTTGCGCACGATGACGCCGGAATAGTCGGCGTTCTCTTCCTGCGCGGCGATCTTCACATTGGCGTCCGGCTTGTGCTTCTTGAAGTCGAGGAAAGACAGGCTGTCATTGATGGTGGCGTCGGCGCGGCCGGTGAGCAGCAGCTGGATCGACTGGTCGAAGCCGTCGGTGCCGACAAGTTCGGCGCCGTTGGTCTCGGCGAGCTTGCCGAAATTCGATGTCAACGACTGTGCCGACTTCTTGCCCTTGAGGTCGGCGAAGGTCTTGATGTCGGTGTTGTCGCCGCGCACGATCAGCACGGCCTTGGAGGCGATGTAAGGATCGGAGAAATCGTACTTGGCCTTGCGCGCGTCGGTGATGCCGACCTCGTTGATCACGGCGTCGTAGCGGTTGGCGTCGAGGCCGGCGATCAGCCCGTCCCATTTGCCTTCGAGGAACTCGACCTTGACGCCGAGCTTGTCGCCGATCGCCTTGGCGATCTCGACGTCGAAGCCGACCAGCGCGCCGGAAGCATCATGATAGGTGAAGGGCGCATAGGTGCCTTCGGTGCCGACCTTGAGTGTGCCGGCCTGCTTGATCTGGTCGAGATTGGCGCCGGCGTGGCCTGATGTAACAGCCAGAACCTGCAGCGTTCCGGCGATGATGAGCGAATTGAGCCATTTCATTTCTATATGATCCCGTCCTTGGCCGGTGTCCGGCGCTTGTGAGAGCCGGAAACTGACAGATACAGCGCAGCAAAATAAGGAACCAGATTTCAAAAAAACGGCGATCCAGAAATCAGATTCTCAAAGCAGCTCCGATCGGTGCCAATAGTCCCGATCTGCGGTGTCGATGCGCCCTGTCGGACCGCACAAAACAACCGCCCTCGGCGGCGGAACCAATCCCCGGTATGGCACGTTCATGGCTTGTTGTAGGGCGCCGCGTTTCCATTTCAAGAACCCTTGGCTGCGCTAGGCCCGAAGCAATTCCAGGAAAGTGGGAAAGCGGTTTCCTTCGGAATTGCGTCAAACAGAGATAACGGCCGCCAGGCCGTCCGAAAATGTCCGGGAGCAGGAGCGCGGCATGATCGAAGACACGGCAGGACGGACCATGGTCCGCACGGCAATGAAAGCCCCCTACCTCGAGCGCGATGAGGAACATGTTCTCGCCTTGCGCTGGAAGGAGGACCAGGATCAGCAGGCGCTGCATCAGATCACCGTCGCCCATATGCGGCTGGTCATCTCCATGGCTTCGAAGTTCCGACATTACGGCCTGCCGCTCGGAGATCTGGTCCAAGAGGGCCATGTCGGGCTGCTGGAAGCAGCCGCGCGTTTCGAGCCGGAGCGCGAGGTGCGCTTCTCGACCTATGCGACATGGTGGATCCGCGCTTCGATGCAGGACTATATCCTGCGCAACTGGTCGATCGTTCGCGGCGGCACCTCTTCGGCGCAAAAGGCGCTGTTCTTCAACCTGCGGCGCCTGCGCGCCCGTCTTGCCAATGGCGCCGAGCCGATCTCCAACGCCACGCTCTACCGCGAAGTCTCGGTAGCCCTAGGCGTCTCCGAGGCCGATGTCGCGAAGATGGATTCCAGGCTTTCAGCACCTGACTCTTCGCTCAACGCACCGCTCGCCGACGAAGCTGGCACCACCGAGCGGATGGACTTCCTGATTTCGGACGATCCATTGCCTGACGAGGTCGCCGGCGACACCATCGACGTCGAACGGCGCCTGATGTGGCTGAAGACGGCGCTCCGCGCGCTCAATGCCCGCGAACTCAGGATCATCGAGGAGCGCCGGCTGAGCGACGAAGGTGCGACGCTTGAGGCGCTTGGCGAGACGCTCGGCATTTCCAAGGAGCGTGTCCGGCAGATCGAGGCCCGCGCCATGGAAAAGCTCAAGCTCGCGCTGGTGAAGCAGAATCCGGAGTTCATGGCGGCCTGAGATTGCCAGGAACGGGGTACCCCGAGTTATCTCAGAAAAGTTATCTCAGAAAAAAGCACTACGAAGGCTGGGGTTTCTGACGAAGACCGGCGCTATCTGTCCGTGACGATCTTGACCTTGTCGCCGGCCGAAACCGAGGCGCCCGGCGACATCGCGTTGAGCACGCGGAACAGATCGAGCTTGCGGTCGACGCCGACCATCTGCGCCGAAAGTGTGCCCATCGTCTGCCCGGCCTGTACCGTGACGACGCGGATATGCAGCGGCTTCAGTGCCGCCTTCTCGGCGGGGCTGAGCACGCGGAACGAACCGCTGACCGAGCGTGCCACCGGATCGAGTGTCGTGCTGGCCGAGGGGGCCGCTGTCAAAAGCCGGTAGACCTGACCGCCGGCGCGGATCACCGCAATGTCGAACTGCCAGCCATCGGCGCCGGCGTGCGCGGTCGCCGCCTGGTTGCCGTCGATCGTCTCCTGGCGCACACTGGTCTCGTCGAGACCGGCCACCCAGCCGCTTCTGATGTAGTCGGTCAGCGCACGATCCTTGTCGATCGACACACCGTCGAAGCGGATCGCCATGTCGCCGGGACCGGTCGCCGTCACCGCCGCCGCCGAATTGTCGATGATGAAGCCGTCGGGCACCGTGAACGAAACGCCGAGGCCCGGATGCAGGAAGGTCTGGCCGCGCACATAGCCCTCTTCCGGCGTGTCGCCATAGAGCAGGCCGTCTATCCCGGCCAGGAAGGAATCGCGGTCGCGGGTGCCGATGCCCGGCGCGCCGAACTGGCGGGCGTGGCGCTGCGCCAGATCAATTCGCTGCGGCGTGTTGGGGTGCGTGGCCAGGAAGTCGAGGCTGGCGTCGGTGGCGCCGCTGATCGAGCGGAAATCGGTGTAGGCCGACATCGACTGCAGGAAACGCCCGGCGGCATAGGGATCGTAACCCGCCTCGCCGATCGACTTGATGCCGATGGCGTCTGCCTCCAGCTCCTGGTTGCGCGAGAACTGCGCCAGCCTCAGCTTGCCGCGGATCAATGCCTGCTTGGCGGTCGGGCTGTCGCCCAGCACATCGGAGACCACCTTGGTCGCCAGGCCTTCCTCGGCCTCGAGCTGCTGTCGCTGCAGACCGTGATTGGCGGTGACGTGGCCCATCTCATGCGCGATGACGGCGGCGAGTTCGGCCGAATCATTGGCCAGCGCCAGCAGGCCGCGGGTGACGTAGAGATAGCCACCCGGCAGCGCGAAAGCGTTGACGTTGGGCGAATTGAGGATGGTGATGCGATAGGTCTGGGTCGGATTGGCCGACACCACGGTCAGGCTGCCGACAACCTTGGCCACCATGCGCTCGAGCTTGGGATCGGAATATTCGCCGCCATAGGTGGCAAGGATGCGCGGATGTTGCGCCTTCGCCAGTTCGGCAAGCTTGCTGTTGGCGGCGACATTGTCGACCGTGATCGGCTTGTCGGAAGGCTGGAAGCCGGATTCCTGCACTTCGGGAGGCGTGAACATCTGGCAGCTGGCCAGCGCCACGGCAAGGCCGGCCAGCACGAGGAAGCGCACCAGCGGTCTGCGTTTCAAAGTGTCAGTGCCGGTCGGCAGCACGGCGTTCCTTCAGCTCTCGGCGCATGATTTGGACCGGGGTCCGCGCCAGCGAAAAATCGGTTTTCGTTGGCAATCCTGCACACATCAAAAAACCTACAGCGTTTACGCATCCGGCCGGGTGCGGCGCTGTAGGGGCAAATCACGGCTCGTGCCGGACCAGTACTAAGCGGACCTAGCCACATCGACTGGACCATGGCAAGCAAGCGCCACATCACCTGTAGCCGGTTTGGTCGTAAATTATGTCCGCTTCCGGGCAATATCGCGTGATCCGCCCGAACTTGCGCCGATATAGCGCCGAAACGCTTCAGGGCCAGTGCCGTCGAAAAAATCGGCGGCAGGTCCCGTCGCGGCAACCCTGCCATTGTCCAGAAAAACCATCTGCTCGCCGATACGGCGAGCGTCTTCCGGCTGATGCGTGACGAACAGCACCGTCATCGCCCGCTCGGCATGAACGCCGGCCACCAGGTCGAGCATGTCGTCGCGCAGCGCTGGCCCGAGCGAAGCGAACGGCTCGTCGAGCAGCAGCACCGGCCGGTCGCGCACCAGAACGCGGGCGAGCGCCACGCGCTGCCTTTCGCCGCCGGAGAGTTCGCGCGGCAGGCGCATTTCCTTGCCGGCCAGGCCGACGCGGTCAAGCGCCTCGGCGATTGCGGCGCGATCGGCGTCGGTCAGGTTGAGCGATGGCGAGCGGCCGAGCCCGACATTCCTCTCCACCGAGAGATGAGCAAACAGATTGTTTTCCTGGAATACCATCGACACCGGCCGCACCGAAGGCGGCTCGGCGCCGACATCGGCGCCGCCGATCAGCACACGACCGGACTCTGGCGTCTCGAAACCAGCCACCAGATTGAGCAAGGTCGATTTGCCCGAACCACTTGCCCCCATGATGGCGGTGATCTTCGATGTATCGAATTCGACATCGAACAGGAATGACGTTTCGCCATAGCTGAACGAGACCGTGTCCAGCCGGACAGTCGTGCCTTTCTCCACAGCGGACGTCACGATCTCTCTCCCCGTCCCAGCCAGTCTGCCGCGACCACCAATGCAAGGCAGACCGCCCCGAGCAGCAAAGCCAGCCCGGCAGCATCGGCCGTGCGATAGCTGCCCATGCGCGCCAGCAGGAGATAGGGCAAGGTCTGCACCGAATCGCTGCCGAACAGCGCGATGACGCCGAGATCGCCGAGCGACAGCGCCATGGCGAAGGCAAAGCCGGTGGCCAGCGGCCGCCGGAGCGACGGCCAGTCGACCAGAAGCAGCCGGTTCCAGCCCGCAATCCCGAGCTGCGCGCACAGCCTCTCATGGCGCTCGCTCGCCGCATCATAGGCCGGGCGCATCGCGCGGATGGCAAAGGGCATCGCCATCACCGCATTGACGGTGACGACCATGACCGGCGCGATGGCAAAGACATCGCTGACCGTGCGCAGCAGGAGAAACCAGCCGGCGCCGATGACGACGGGCGGCACGACGAGGACGAAGCCGGCGCCGGTGTCGGTGGCATGCTCGAGCAATGAACGGGCACTGGACCGGCGGCGCAGCGACAATGCCCGACGCGCCATGATCAGCGACAGCGACAGCGCCACCGAAAGTAGCGCCGCCGAGAAGGCGAGACCGGCGCTGGTCAGCGTCGCCTGACGCACGGCACTCTCGCCCGCCAGCCGGCCGAGATCGGCGTCGAGGCCGGACGCGACGGTGGCCGCCATTGGTCCGGCGACGAACAGCAAGGCGAGCACGATCAGGACGGCGTTGAACGCTGTTTCTGCTTTGCCGGCCAAGTGATAGCGGCGCGGCGCGACAGGCAAATTGGCGTCGCCGGTCACATTGGCGCCGAGCCGCGTCAGCGCCAGCATGACGGCAAAAGTCAGCGCGATCTGCAGCACCGTCAGCGTCACCGCTCGCGCCGGATCGAAGTCGAAACGCAGCGCCTGATAGATGGCGACTTCCAGCGTCGTCGCCGCCGGCCCGCCGCCGAGGATCAGCACGATGGTGAAGGAGGTGATGCAAAGCATGAAGACAAGCCCGGCGACGCCCGGCAGCGCGGCGCGCAGCACCGGCCACTCGATCAGCCGGAAGGCTGGCCTCGCCCCCATGCCGAGCTGGCTCGCCAGCCGCCATTGATCGGCCGGCACCGTTCCCAGCGCTTCGAGGAACAGCCGGGTGGCCAGCGGCAGGTTGAAGAAGACGTGGGCGACGAGGATGCCCGGCAGCCCATAGATGTCGGGCCAGCTCTGGCCACCGATCGCGGCGAAATAACCGGCGCGGCCATAGAGCGCCAGTATGCCCAGCGCTGCGACAATCGCCGGCAAGGCAAGGGGCACAGTAAACAGCTGCAGGATGAAGCCGCGTCCGAAGAAGCGCGGATGCCGCGACAGCGCCCGGGCGACGAACAGCGCCGGTACGGCGGAAAGCAGCATCGAGAGCGCAGCCTGCCAGAGCGTGAAGCGGACAACGCGCAGGAGATAGAGGTCAAAGGCGGACGCGGCGCCGGAAAGGTCGTGCGCGCCTTCGCGGATAAGGCCGGCGAAGGCGCCACCGATCAGCAGCGCGATTGCCGCAAGCGCGACAATGCCGGCCGTGATGCGGGGGTCAGAGCGTTGCACTCTTTACCGGGCGTCGCGTTCCTTCGCGCCCCCCTCTGTCCTGCCGGACATCTCCCCCACGAGGGGGGAGATTGGCGGTTTTAGCGCTCCGCTCATTCCTGCAGCTTCGGAGATTGGCGAAAGTCAACGTAAAGGCCAATCTCCCCCCTCGTGGGGGAGATGTCCGGCAGGACAGAGGGGGGCGCCGTAGAGCACTCATCTTTTGACTATACAGCCAAATCTACTTGCTCATCACCGCCAGCCATTCATCCACCCAGGCCTTGCGATTTGCCGCGACCTCTTCCGGGCTGAACAGCAAGGTCTTCGCCGGCTTGACCAGCCTATCAAAAGCCGGATTGAGCGGCTTGTCGGTTTTCCCGGCCGGGAACATCCAGTTGGTCTCCGGAATGACATCCTGGAATTTCGGCCCGGTCATGAAGGCCAGGAACTTCGCCGCCAGCGGGTTCTTCGCGCCCGTGGTGGTGATGCCGGCGACCTCGACCTGCAGATACTCGCCTTCCTCGAACGAGGCCGCCTGGTAGCGCCCGGTGTTCTCGGCCACCATGTGGTAGGCCGGCGACGTCGTATAGGAAAGCACCATCGGCGCCTCGCCCTTGGAGAACAGGCCATAGGCCTCGCTCCAGCCCGGCGTCACCGTCAGCACTTTGCCCTTGAGTTTCGCCCAGGCTTCCGGCGCCTTGTCGCCATAGACCGACTTGACCCACAGCAGCAGGCCGAGGCCCGGCGTCGACGTCCTCGGATCCTGGATGACGATCTTGTCGGCGGCATCGCCCTCGACCAGTTCCTTCAGGCTCTTCGGCGGGCTCTTCAGCTTTTCGGTGTCGTAGACGACGGCGAAATAACCATAATCGTAGGGCACGAAAGTGTCGTCGCTCCAGCCGCCCGGCACGTTGTTTTCAGCCACCGCGCCATGTGGGACAAACAGGCCGGAAGCCTTGGCTTCCGCGGTGAGGTTGGTGTCGAGACCAAGCACGATATCGGCCTTGGTCGAGGCACCTTCGAGCTTGACGCGGTTGAGAAGTGCGACGCCGTCGGCGACCGAGACGAAGTCGACGCTGCAGCCACACTCGGCCTCGAATTCCTTCTTCACCTGGGGGCCTGGACCCCAGTCGGCAGTGAAACTCTCATAGGTATAGATCGTGAGTTTTTCCTGCGCGCACGCAGGGCTTGCCAGTAGCGAAACAGCAAGCCCCAGCGCTGGGACAAGACGGGACAAAAAAATGCGCATCGGCGCCTCCTTCATTCGTGTTGAAAGGAATTGAGGCGTCGGGCTGTCCGAAGCGTCTAATCCCTCCGCCGGTACAAACCGGATCAGGTTCAGCGGGTTGGCGAGACTGCCTCTCAGCCGGTCCGCGAAGATCGCGTCCGGCACCCCGTTAGAGCGTTTCGACACATAGGCCCGGCCAAGGTGCCACGCAAGCGGAAGTTTGCCCGAGCATGATCCCGGAAAGTGGAACCGTTTCCGGAAAAAGATCATGCTCCAACAAAGAGTGACGGTGCCGCTCGGCCTTCCGTTTCGTCGGCGGGGCTGGTAAGGGCCAGCGGATATGAGCACATTCACCATCTTGCTTGGCGGCGATCTCGTCCGCACGCCGCGGCTCGACCGCCAGGTCGCGGGCACGCGCGTCATCGCCGCCGACGCCGGCATCGGTCATGCCCGCCTGATCGGCCTGATGCCGGAGCTGTGGGTCGGCGATTTCGATTCTGTGCCGGCGGACCTGCCTGCCGATCTCGCCGCCGTGCCGCGGGAGGTGTTTCCTCCCGAAAAGGACAAGACCGATGGCGAACTGGCGATCGCGGCGGCATTGGAACGCGGCGCCACCAGCCTGGTGCTGGCCGGCGCTTTCGGCGGCAAGCGCGCCGACCACGCCTTCCTCCATCTGGCGCTCAGCCTGCGGCTGGCCGAGGCCGGCACAAAAGTGCTGTTGACCAGCGGAGCGCAGGAAGGCGCCCCTCTGCTGCATGGCAAGGCCGGCTTCGACTATGCCGACGGAACGCTGTTTTCGGTGCTCGGCTTTTCCGATCTTTCGGGCCTCACCGTGTCCGGCGCGAAGTGGCCGCTCGACCATGTCGAGGTCTTGTTCGGCTCGTCGCTGACCATCTCGAACGAGGTCAAGTCCAACACGACCGGGGGCGGCCTCGAAATCGCGCTCGGCCATGGCCGCGCGCTGCTGCTCGCCCACCCCTACCCCTTGCCTGAAAGCTGACATGGCCCCGCCCCTTCTCAACCTCGACGGCATAAGACTGACCTTTGGCGGCACGCCGCTGCTCGATGGCGCCGAACTGACGGCGTCCGCCGGTGACAAGATCGCGCTCGTCGGCCGCAACGGCTCCGGCAAGTCGACGCTCCTGAAGATTGCTGCTGGTCTGATCGAGCCGCAAGACGGCGAGGTCTTCCGCCAGCCTTCGTCAACGGTGCGCTATCTCCCGCAAATGCCCGACATGGACGGCTTTGCCAATGTGCGCGCCTATGTCGAGGCGGGGCTTGGGCCTGCCGACGATCCCTACCGCGCCACATATCTGATGGAGCATCTCGGCCTCGCCGGCACGGAGAACCCCAACGATCTCTCCGGCGGCGAGGCGCGCCGCGCAGCACTTGCCCGCGTCATGGCGCCCGAACCCGATATTCTGCTGCTTGATGAGCCGACGAACCATCTCGATTTGTCGGTCATCGAATGGCTGGAAGAAGAGCTTGTCCGGACGTCTTCGGCGCTGATCGTCATCTCGCACGACCGTCGCTTCCTCGAACGCGTCTCGCGCGCCACTGTCTGGCTCGACCGTGGCCAGACCCGCCGCCTCGACAAGGGCTTTGGCCATTTCGAGGAATGGCGCGACCTTGTGCTGGAAGAGGAAGAGCGCGAACAGCACAAGCTCGGCCGCCAGATCGTGCGCGAGGAGCATTGGCTGCGCTATGGCGTGACGGCTCGCCGCAAACGCAACATGCGCCGCCTGGGCGAACTGCAGACCATGCGCCAGCGTTTTCGCGGCCATCGCGGCGCCGAGGGCTCGGCGACCATGGTGGCCAGCGACGCCGCCGAATCCGGCAAGCTGGTGATCGAGGCCAAGAACATCGAGAAGAGTTTTGGCGACCTGACCGTGGTCAAGGGCTTCTCGACCCGCATCCAGCGCGGCGATCGCGTCGGCCTTGTCGGGCCGAACGGCGCCGGCAAGACGACGCTGTTGAAGATGCTCACCGGCGAGATGAAGCCCGATGCCGGCTCGGTGCGGCTCGGCACCAATCTGGAAATCGCCACGCTCGACCAGAAGCGCGAGGCGGTCGATCCGGCCGAGACCCTGGCGCAGTATCTCACGGACGGGCGCGGCGAAAACCTCGTCATCAATGGCGAGCAGCGCCATGTCGTGTCCTACATGAAGGATTTCCTGTTCAAGCCGGAACAGGCGCGCACCCCGGTGCGCGAGCTGTCCGGCGGCGAACGGGCGCGGCTGCTCCTGGCGCGTGTTCTGGCGCGGCCGGCCAACCTTCTGGTGCTCGACGAGCCGACCAACGATCTCGACATGGAGACGCTGGAACTGTTGCAGGAACTTGTCGCCGGCTTTGCCGGCACGGTCATCCTGGTCAGCCACGACCGCGACTTCCTCGACCGCACCGTCACCAGCATCATCGCCCCGCACGGAGGCGGCCGCTGGATCGAATATGCCGGTGGCTATTCCGACATGCTGGCGCAGCGCGGCGGCACCCGGCTCGACGACCGCAAGGCGCGCGCCAAGGCCGAAGCCAGCGATGCGCCGGCGCCGGGCAAGAGCGAGCCGGCAGCGCCAAAAGGGCCGTCGAAGAAACTGTCGTTCAAGCAGAAATTCGCCCTGGAATCGCTGCCCAAGAAGATCGAGGCGGTAATGGCCTCGATCTCGCGTTTGGAAAACAACATCGCCGATCCCGCCTATTACGAGCGCGACCCGGCCTCGTTCCAAAAGACTATCGCCGCCCTCGACAAGGAACGCGCCACGCTGGCCGCACTCGAGGAAGAGTGGCTGGAACTGGAAATGCTGCGTGAGGAGATGGAGGGGTAGCATTGCCTGCGGTCTTTTATGCGCGTATATTGTGCGCATGAAAGGAGGCATCTCCGTGCTTCAATCGACGCCAAAAACTCAGCGGACCTCTGTCAACACGTCCATTGACTCTCAGTTGATCAAGGACGCCAAAGCGTTGGGCATCAACATCTCCCGCGCTGCCGAAGCAGGGATCGCGAAAGCGATTGCGGCGGAGAAAACGCGTCGATGGCAAGAAGAAAACAGGGAAGCCATCGAAAGCTCCAACGAATATGTCCGAAAGAACGGACTGCCATTGGCTAAACACCGGCCGTTCTGATGGCGCGTTACGATTTCTATCGGAGTACCGAGAGCGACGGTTATCTTCTCGACGTGCAGTCAGATATGCTTGAAGGGCTGAGCACGAGGGTGGTCGTTCCTTTGATGCCGCCCGAGATTGCCCCGCTTCCTGGCCGCCGCCTGAACCCGACCTTCGCTATAAACGGCAAAGATCTTGTGATGGTCACACAGTTTGTGTCGGCCTTCAGCGCGTCCGAATTGCGGATGCCAGAGGGAAACCTTTCTAGACATCACGACGACATCGTCGCCGCCCTCGACATGCTGTTCCAGGGCTTCTGAGCGAAGGCAGCCGCTACTGCCGCCCGTCAACCTGCCGTCTTGGCCTGCCAGGCCTTCAGCGCCTCGTCGAACACCTTCTCGCCCGGAATGCCCTTTTCCATGGTCAGCAGCGCCCGGCGTCCGGTCTTGTAGACCACCGGCACGTCGATCCAGTCCTGGCCTCGAAGCAAGGTCATATTGGCGTCCTCGTCGGCCTTGGTGTCGTTGAGCGCCACCAGGAAGAAGCCGTCGGCGATCTTGGCCGGAATGCCGATCAGCGGGCTGCCGGCATCCTGTTCCGAACTCTTCATGGCGACGCGCAGGATGTTGTCGACGCCACCGCCGTCAAAGCCCTCGGGCGTCAGGAAGATCATCTCGATGATGTGGCTGGCCGGCAGCGTCTGGTCGGTATTGCGGCGGATGGTCATGCGCAGCTGGATGTCCTTGCCGGGAATGGTCGCCTCGGCGCGGATCGCCGGCTCGGGCGGCAGGTCGCCGCCGGGCGATTCCTGCACCAGCGACCAGACGATGCTGCCGGGTTCGGCCGAACCTTGCGCGGTCGAGGTGCGTTCCTCGTAGAAGATCGCCTTCTGGCCGACCGCAACGGTCGGCGCGGGAGCGGCGGCCGCCGGCGCAGCGGGCGGCGTGGCGGCGGCATCAGCCGGTGCTGCCCCATTGGCCGGCGGTGCGACGCCATCGGCGGGCGGCGTTGCCGGTGGCGTGGCGGAAGCGTCGGGCGCCGGCGTGGCGGGCGCGCCCGTGGCTGCGGCGTCGCCGGCCGGCGGGGTCGCAGGCGCTGGAGCCGCAGGTGGCGCTGGAGCCGGGGGGGGCGGTGTGGTCAGCGCGGCGACGGACTCGCCCTCGCCGATGCCGCTTTGACCGGCCGCGGGACCGGGGTCGGTTTCACCGCCTTCGGGCGACAGGCGCTGGGTGAACTTCGTTCCCTCGCCGGCAGCGGCCGGTGCCGGTGCATCGGCCGCGGGCTTGGCCGGCGCCGGCTTTACCAGCGGTTCGGTCGAGACCGTCTTGGTGTCGCCGCCGAGGCCCAGCATCGAGCCAAAGGCATCCTTGTTCAGCCAGATGCCATAGCCGCCGCCGGCGACCACCAGAAGCGCGACGACAGCCGCGATCAACCCGCCATAGCTGCGCCTGCGCTCGGCTGGGCGCAGGCGCTGGAACGTGTCCGCGACCGGCTGCTCGTCATTGGCGAACACATCGGCGCTGTCGTCGTCGGCGTCCAGCTCCACGGCTTGCTTGTCGATGGTTTCTGCACGCGCCGCAGGCGACGGCGGTGTCGGCGCGGGCCTCTGCCAGCTCGGCTCTGTCCTGGCGGTCGGCGCCGGCTGCACGGGTTTCGCCGGCTGCCAGGCCGGCGCAGGCGTGGCGGAAGGCTTTACATGACTGGACTGGTTCTTGTTGCGGTCGATGGAGGAGAAGATGTGCTCCAGCTCCGCCAGCGGATCGGATGCCGGCACCGCCCTGGCATAGTCGCGCTCGACGCTCGAGATGGCATCTTCCAGGGATCGCTTCTGCGTGCTTATGGCTTCGGCGGCCAGCGGCGGCGAATACTCCGCAAGCTTCTTTGCCAGCATGGTACGAACGCTGTCATAGATCCGCGTACGCTTTTCGGGCGTTTCGTCGCCGTGCTTGTCGAGCGCCTTTTTCAGAATAGCAACGAAATCTGCCATGCTTCAGTCGACCTGTATTTTGTTTCCGCGCCGGCCCCCGCAAATCGGCCGCGATGCCCGGAAAGGCTTCAGAAAACTAGTCTTGAAACGGATCGGTCACAAGTATCGTGTCGTCCCGTTCCGGGCTGGTGGAAAGGAGCGCGACGGGTGCCCCGATCAGCTCCTCGATGTAACGGACATATTTGACGGCCTGCGCCGGAAGGTCGTTCCAGCTGCGCGCGCCGGCTGTGGTGCCTTTCCAGCCTTCGAGCGTCTCGTAGACCGGCTCGACACGCGCCTGCGCGCCCTGGCTGGCCGGCAGATAGTCGATCGTTTCGCCGTCGAGACGGTAGCCGGTGCAGACCTTGATCTCATCCAGCCCGTCGAGCACGTCGAGTTTGGTCAGGGCGATGCCCTTGATACCGTTGACGGCGACGGCCTGGCGCACCAGCACGGCGTCGAACCAGCCGCAACGGCGTTTGCGCCCGGTGACGACGCCGAATTCGTGGCCACGCGTACCGAGAAATTCGCCGATCTCGTTCTTCTGCTCGGTCGGGAACGGGCCTTCGCCGACACGCGTCGTATAGGCCTTGGTGATGCCCAGGACATAGCCGATGGCGCCGGGGCCCACCCCCGAGCCGGCGGCTGCCTGGCCGGCAACGGTGTTGGACGAGGTGACGAACGGATAGGTGCCGTGGTCGATGTCGAGCAGCGTGCCTTGCGCGCCCTCGAACAGGATGCGTTCGCCGGCGCGGCGCTTGTCGTCGAGGATTTTCCAGACGCGGTCCATATAGGGCAGGATCTCATCGGCGACCGAGGTCAGCTCGGTCATGATCGCCTCATGCGTGACTTCGCCATGGCCAAGCCCGCGACGCAGCGCATTGTGATGCGTCAGCAGCCTGTCGACCTTGAGAGGCAGCGTTTCCAAATCCGCCAGATCCATCACCCGAACCGCGCGCCGGCCCACCTTGTCTTCATAGGCTGGGCCGATGCCACGACGCGTCGTGCCAATTTTCGTCCCGGAATTGGAGGCGGCGTCCTCGCGGAATCCGTCCAGCTCCCGGTGCAGCGACAGGATAAGCGCCGTGTTTTCGGCTATTTTCAGGCGGTCCGGCGTGACCTCGACGCCTTGCGCCTTGAGTTTTGCCACTTCCGCGACGAAGGCGTGCGGGTCGAAGACGACGCCATTGCCGATGATCGACAGCTTGCCTTGCCGCACCACGCCCGACGGCAGCAGCGACAGTTTGTAGACCTTGCCGTCGACGACCAGCGTATGGCCGGCATTGTGGCCGCCCTGGAAGCGCACGACCACGTCGGCGCGCTCCGACAACCAGTCGACGATCTTGCCCTTGCCTTCGTCGCCCCATTGCGAGCCGACGACCACCACATTGGCCATGTTTCTTTTCCCTTGAGATGCCGCCCTGGCGGCCTGGATATGGTTCGAAACGACAGGCCTCTATAGCGTCAAGACCTCGCAAGCGCGACCTTTCTTTGCCGCCGAAAATGCCCTGAGGCACAACAATTTTCGGCTTTGACATCATTTACTTGCGTCGGCGGGGGCAATAGGCCGGCAAACACAACTTCCCAGGCGGCCGGAATCCCGCAATGCATCGACGCGCCTACCTGTTCCTGCTGCTGACCACCCTGCTGTGGGGCGGCAATTCCGTCGCCGGCAAGCTGGCGGTCGATCACGTCTCGCCGATGACGCTGGTCTTCCTGCGCTGGGTGCTGGCCGTCGCGATCCTGCTGCCGATCGGCTGGCGCACGATCAGGGAGGACTGGCAGGTGGTGCGCAAACACTGGTTCGTGCTGGCTGCACTTGGCGCCAGCGGCTTCACTCTGTTCAACACCATTTTTTACACCGCGCTCAACTACACGACCGCGATCAATGTCTCGATCGAACAGGCGGCAATGCCGGTCTTGATCATCATTGCCAATTTCTTCTTCTTCCGCCTGCGCGTGAGCTGGGCGCAGATTGCGGGCGTGGTGCTGACCATCTTCGGTGTCATCTTGACTGCCTGCCACGGCGATCCGCGCCGGCTGCTCCCATTGGAACTCAATTTCGGCGACGCCATCATGCTGGTCGCGGTCGTCCTCTACAGCGGTTATTCGGTCGGGCTGCGGCTGAAGCCGGTGATGCGCTGGCAGAGCCTGATGTTGTCCCTGGCGATCGCTGCCCTCATCACCTCGCTGCCGTTCTTCCTGTGGGAGGTCGCCGCCGGCAAGGTTATCGTCCCCGATATCAGCGGCTGGGTGGTCATCGTCTATACCGCGATCGGCGCTTCGGTCATTTCGCAGATCACTTACATCAGGGGCAACGAACTGATCGGCGCCAACCGTGCCGGGCTGTTCATCAATCTGGTGCCGATCTTCGGCACGCTGCTGTCAGTGCTGATCGTCGGCGAGACATTCCAGCTCTACCAGGCGCTGGCGCTCGTCCTGGTGCTGGGCGGCATTTCGCTCGCCGAATACAGCGGGCGCAAGATGGCGGCACCGAACCGCCGCGGATAACATTTGGCTGCTGCCGCGCTGCGCCGCCGTCGCGATAACTGCTGCCGCGCGCCGACCTGGAACATTTTACCTCTGGCGGAGTTTGCTTGCGTGGGAGGCAACAAGATGAGCCATAACCCTCGCAGCACGGCAAGCATTGCCGGTCACCCCATTCACCCAATGCTGATTCCGTTTCCGATCGCCTTCTTTGTCGGCACCTTCGTTTGCGATCTGATTTTCTGGCAAACAGCCGATCCCGGGTGGGTCACCGGATCGCTTTGGCTTCTCGGCGCCGGCCTGATCATGGGCGCCTTGGCCGCTCTTACCGGCCTGACGGATGTTCTCGGCGATGTTCAGATCCGCAATCTCACGACGGCATGGCTCCATGCCGGCGGCAACGTGCTCGTCGTGCTGATCGAGCTTTATAACTGGTACTCGCGTTATGCCGGTGGAGCGGCGGCTGTGATCCCGACCGGCTTTATCTTATCGCTGATCGTGGTTCTGATCCTGCTGTTTACAGGGTGGAAGGGCTGGGAACTGGTCTATCGGCATCGCGTGGGCGTCTCCGACGGCTCAGACGAATTGACCTGAACCGGCCTCTGCGACGGCCGCCCCAATGATGGGGGGAGGACCGCCGCATCCGCCACGCCGTCAACTACATTGCGTTGACGTCGAACTGCAGCCGCTTGGCCGAGTCGATGGACTTGTGCGCCTTGACCTGTTCCAGCACTTTCTCCGGGAACGGCGCGTCGAGATAGAGCAGCGCGATCGCGTCGCCGCCCGGCCGGTTGCGGCCGAGCTGGAAGTTGGCGATGTTGACGCCGTTCTCGCCGCACACCGTGCCGAGCAGGCCGATAATGCCGGGCGCATCGGCATTGGTTGTGTAGAGCATGTGCTGGCCGACCTCGGCGTCGAGATTGATGCCCTTGATCTGGATGAAGCGCGGCTTGCCGTCGGAGAAGCAGGTGCCGGCGATCGAGCGCGTCATGTGCTCGGTCTTCACCGTCAGCTTGATGTAGCCGTCGAACACGCCCGACTTGTCGCGCTTGACCTCGGCGACGATGATGCCGCGCTCCTTCACCATGATCGGCGCCGACACCATATTGACGTCGGCGACCTGCGGCCGGATCAGCCCGGCGAGCGTCGCACTGATCAGGGCGCGCGTGTTCATCGTCGCGGTCGAGCCGTCGAACAGGATCTCGACCTCGTTGATCGGGTCCTCGGTGACCTGGCCGACAAAGGCGCCGAGCACTTCGGCGAGCTTGACGAACGGCTTTAGCCGCGGTGCTTCCTCGGCCGTGATCGAGGGCATGTTGATGGCATTCGAAACCGCACCCTTGATCAGATAGTCGGCCATCTGCTCGGCTACTTGCAGCGCAACATTTTCCTGTGCTTCCGCTGTCGAGGCGCCGAGATGCGGCGTTGCCACCACATTCTCCATGCCGAACAGCGCGTTGTTCTCCGCCGGTTCGACCTCGAACACATCGACGCCGGCGCCCGCCACCTTGCCGCTCTTCAGCGCCGCGACCAGGTCGGCTTCGACGATGAGCCCGCCACGCGCGCAATTGATGATGCGCACGCCGTTCTTCATTTTGGCGATCGCCGCCGCGTCGATGATGTTGCGCGTCTTGTCGGTCAGCGGCGTGTGCAGCGTGATGAAATCGGCGCGGGCGAAAAGCTCGTCCAGCTCGACCTTGTCGACGCCGAGTTCCTCGGCGCGCTTGTCCGACAGGAACGGGTCGAAGGCAACGACATGCATCTTCAGGCCGACGCCGCGCGTGGCGACGATCGAGCCGATATTGCCGCAGCCGATGACACCCAGCGTCTTGCCGGTGATCTCGACGCCCATGAAACGGTTCTTTTCCCATTTGCCGGCATGGGTCGAGGCATTGGCCTCCGGGATCTGCCGGGCGAGTGCAAAGATCATGGCCACCGCATGTTCGGCCGTGGTGATCGAATTGCCGAAGGGCGTGTTCATCACGATGATGCCCTTGCGGCTCGCCGCGGGGATGTCGACATTGTCGACACCGATGCCGGCGCGGCCGACGACCTTGAGTCTTGTCGCTGCGTTGATCAGTTTTTCCGTGACCTTGGTCGCCGAGCGGATGGCAAGACCATCATACTGGTCGATGACTTCGAGCAGCTTTTCCTTGTCCTTGCCGAGATCGGGCAAATAGTCGACCTCGATACCGCGGTCCTTGAATATCTGGACGGCGGTGGTGGAGAGTTTGTCAGAGACGAGAACGCGGGGCGCCATGGCGGCCTCCTTGAACTGGATTGTCGGGAAAGGGCGGCCCGCAGGCCACCACGAAATCTCAGGCTGCGGCCTTCAGCGAAGCCTTCTGCGTGGCGAAGGCCCAGTCGAGCCAAGGCAGCAGCGCCTCGAGATCGGATGTCTCGACGGTGGCGCCGCACCAGATGCGCAGGCCGGAAGGTGCATCGCGATAGGATCCGATGTCGTACGCGACGCCTTCCTTGTCGAGCATAGAGACGATCGCCTTGGCGAAAGCCGCCTGCCCGTCGGCGTCGAGCGCCGCGACATCGGCGTCGGTGAAGGACAGACATACGGACGTGTTGGACCGTGTCGCCGCATCGACCGCGAGATGGCCGAGCCAGGACGACTTGTCGACAAAGCCATCGAGCACGGCGGCATTGGCATCGGCTCTGGCAATCAACGCATCGAGACCGCCGATCGACTTCGCCCAATGAAGCGCATCGAGATAGTCCTCGACGCACAGCATCGACGGCGTGTTGATGGTCTCGCCGTTGAAGATGCCTTCGATCAGCTTGCCGCCCGAGGTCAGGCGGAAGATTTTCGGCAGCGGCCACGCCGGCTTGTAGGTTTCCAGTCGCTCGACGGCGCGAGGCGACAGGATCAGCATGCCGTGTGCGCCCTCGCCGCCCAGCACTTTCTGCCAGGAGAAGGTGACGACATCGAGCTTCTGGAAATCGAGCTTTTGCGCGAATGCCGCTGAGGTGGCATCGCAGATGGTCAGGCCCTTGCGATCCGCCGGTATGAAATCGCCATTCGGCACGCGCACGCCTGAGGTCGTGCCGTTCCAGGTGAAGACCACATCGCGGTCGAAATCGATCTTGGTGAGATCCGGCAGTTCGCCATAGCCTGCCTCGATCCTTCTGATATCGGCGAGCTTCAGCTGCTTGACGACATCGGTCACCCAGCCCGAGCCAAAGCTTTCCCATGCCACCATGTCGACACCGCGTTCACCGAGCAGCGACCACAGCGCCATCTCGACAGCACCCGTGTCCGACGCCGGCACGATGCCGATACGGTAATCCGCCGGAACCTGGAGAATTTCGCGAGTCAGCTCGATCGCCTGTTCGAGCTTGGTCTTGCCGATCTTGGCGCGGTGGGAACGGCCGAGCGCGGCATTCTTCAGCGCCTCGACCGACCAGCCGGGGCGTTTTGCGCAGGGACCTGAGGAGAAATTGGGATTTGCCGGACGGAGTCCGGGCTTCGTATGCGTCGTCATCGTGGTCTATCCTTCCAGATAGTGGCCCCTCGTTGGGGAGGGGTGGCCCACGGACGGCGATATGCGTTCAGCCCTCAGGCGTCAAGAGGAAAGTTTTTGTCGCTGACAAGATAGAAGCAGTCCGGGATCAGGATGTCGTGAGCCCAAACGCAAACGGCGGATCGAAGAGATCCGCCGTCGGGTTTCGTATCTGCAGCCAGCCTACCAGAGGTCGTAGCGCAGCCCGAGCTTGACCGTCTGATAATTGATGCCCTTGTGGATGTTGAAGGCGCCGCTGTCATAAGCGACGTATTTGGCGCCCGGCACCGAGAAATATTCGTAGCCAAGGTCAACCGACACATTCTTGGCCACCTGATAGGAAAGACCGCCCCCGATCGAATAGGCAAGGTTGAATTTGCCCTCCTTATCCGTTGCACCCTCGTAACCGGCCGGATCATCACAAGAGAACCCGCCCGTGCCGGACGAATTGGGGGCCACTTCCACGCAATCCTTCGCCCCAATGCTCCTGTAATATTTATTGTATGCGACACCGACCCCTCCGCCAAGATATGGAGTGATTCCAACATAGGTGCCGAGATCGACATAGCCATTGGCCATGATGCTGTAGCCTTTGTTGGAAGCATTGTCGGAAAGATCGCATGCCTGCGTAGCCGCGACGGAATTGATGGTGCCAAAACCGTCGTCCACAAGCGTATGGCCGTCGCAAGTGGCTGCCAACTTGGCGTGTTCCCCGAATTTGTCGGTCGGAAGAATCCCGCCGTTCAGCTCGACCCGAAGATAGTCGTTGACATGATACCCCATACCGAAACTGCCTGTGAAAAGGCTGCTCTCATCGGTAAAGCTGTTAAGCGGGCCGGTTGTCGCTTCCTCATGCTCGAAGGGATGGCTGAACGCGTAGCCGACATCGCCGCGCAGATACCAGCCCGAGCCGACCTCGACCGGTTGATAGTCCGGCGCCTGATCGACATAGATCGGCGGATCGTAGTCCGCGGCTTGCGCCGGCGTCAGCAGCGCAAGCGCGAGTGCGGCAAGTGCCGGCGCTGTCAGCAATTTGAAATTCATGGGTCCCCGGCTCCTGAAATTGGCGCTCTTCATTTTGATCGCAAGCGCCGTTTCAGTAGGCATTGTTAACCATAGTGGTTAAGTGCGGGTTAAGGATAACGCGACGTTACCGATTTGATTTCGATAGGCTTTCTCTCCGCACGCCGCGGCCTGGAAGTGCACCGCAATCGGCAAACAAAAACCGCCCGGCATGGCCGGGCGGTTCGCAAATTCCTGGATTTCGAAGCGACTACTTGGTGTAGACCGGCTCCGGTTCGGGAACGTAGGGCTCCGGCGGCGGGGCGCAGTCCGACCGGCCGAACTGGTAGCGCAGGCCGCCGCGCACTTCGTGCACGTTGATGCCGCGATCGAAGCCCGGGCCGACATCGCTGTCGGAGGCGTAGTTGAACATCTTGCCACCATTGATGTGGCTGTAGCGATAGCCGAGATCGAGCTTGACCCGGTCGGTCAGGCAGTAGGAGGCGCCGGCCATGAGGGCATAGGCAAAGCGCCAGCCCTTGCCGCCGCTGTGCTCGAAGGAGCCATCGAGATCGGTATTGTGCAGCGTATCCCACTTGACCCAGGCACCACCGATGCCGGCGCCGACATAGGGCGTCACGCCGTGCCAGGTGCCGATATCGACATAGGCATTGGCCAGGAGCAGCATCGCCGAATAGGACGATGTGTCGACGGAGGTACAAGCTATGCCGCCGCCGCAGAAACCATTGGTCGAGCCGCGGAAATTGGACTTGCCCATCCAGTCGAAGGTCAGATCGGTGCGGAAGTACCGGTTGACCTGGTAACCGACACCGGCGCCGGCCGAAAAGGAACTCTTCAACTTGCCGGAGGCGAACGAACCGGGGAGTTGGGGCGGTGCCGGGCTGTAGGTGGTGTAGTCACCACCGCGGAACTTCGACCAGTGATAGTCGATATCGCCGCGGATGTACCAGCCGCCGAAATCGGCCGGCTGTTCATAGGCGATCGGCGCCGGCGCCTCTTCGACCACTGGCGGCTCCGCCAGATCGGCGGCGAATACTGGCCCGGCCACGCCTGCGAACAGCGCGGCAAGGAAAGCCATTTTTGCTGCATTGAACATGTTTGTCACCCCTGAGAACCCGTCGGAACTTTGAATCCGCTCGAATGTGTTTGACCTCAGTTGTGGATAATGAATTGCAAAAGTTAAAAGGCGTTTAACCCTGTCGATTAACCACGAATTCTCGACATTTTAGCAAACGGCCTCCGCCGCCATGACGCTGGGACCAACCCTGGCCGAAACAAAAAGCCCGCCTGCAGGCGGGCTTGAAGTCTTGAGCCGGCAGTTCGCCCCTCCCGTCGGAGGCAGCGCAATCAGGCGGCGCTGCGCGTTTCCGAGATGATGTCGACGATGTCGTTGACCACGGCCTCGACCAGCTGTGGGTCGTCGCCCTCGGCCATGACGCGGATCAGCGGCTCGGTGCCCGAGGGCCGGATAACCAGGCGGCCGGCCTTGCCTAGACGGTTGCGCGCATCTTCGATCGCCGCCTTGACCAAGGCTTCTTCAAGCGGCTTGCCGCCGGCGATGCGGACATTCTTCAACAGTTGCGGCACCGGCTCGAATTTCTTCGACAATTCGCTGACCGGCCGGTTCTGCCGCTTGATGCAGGCCAGCACCTGCAGCGCCGAGACCAGCCCGTCGCCAGTGGTCGAGAAATCGGACAGCACAATGTGGCCCGACTGCTCGCCGCCGACATTCAACCCGTGCGCGCGCATATGCTCAACGACATAGCGGTCGCCGACCTTGGTGCGATGCAGCTGCAGCTTCATGTCGCCAAGGAAGCGTTCGAGGCCGAGATTGGACATCACCGTCGAGACGACGCCGCCGCCGGCCAGTCGCCCGCTCTGGTGCCAGGACTCGGCGATCAGCGCCATGATCTGGTCACCGTCGACGATGGTGCCGTTCTCGTCGACGATGACGACACGGTCGGCATCGCCGTCGAGTGCGATGCCGATATCGGCGCGCACTTCATGCACCTTCTTCTGCAGGCCGGCCGGATGGGTCGAGCCGCATTCCTTGTTGATGTTAAAACCGTTCGGATCGACATTGATGGCAATGACCTCGGCGCCCAGTTCCCAAAGTGCGGCAGGCGCCACCTTGTAGGCTGCGCCATTGGCGCAATCGACGACGATCCTGAGACCCGACAGCGACATCGAGCGCGGCAGCGTGCGCTTGGCGAATTCGATGTAGCGGTCATGCACGCCGTCGACGCGCTTGGCGCGGCCGAGCCCGTCGGAATCGGCGAGCGCCAGTTCGATATCCTTGTCGAGCATGCTCTCGATGCGCTCCTCGATCTCGTCGGAGAGCTTGTAGCCATCGGGACCGAACAGCTTGATGCCGTTGTCGTAATAAGGGTTGTGCGAGGCCGAGATCATGACGCCGATATCGGCGCGCAGCGAGCGCACCAGCATGGCGACCGCCGGTGTCGGGATCGGGCCGAGCAGGAACACATCCATGCCGGCCGCGCACAGGCCGGACACCATGGCGTTTTCGATCATGTAGCCGGACAGCCTGGTGTCCTTGCCGAGCACGACGCGGTGGCGATGGCTGCCGCGCTGGAACGACAGGCCGGCGGCCATGCCGACCCGCATCGCGATCTCAGCCGTCATCGGAAACTTGTTGGCGCGCCCGCGAATGCCGTCGGTGCCAAAATAACGTCCTGCCATGCTTGCCAGAATCCCCGTCGGTTTTCAGCCGGCTCGTAATGCCACAATTGGTCCGAGCCCGACTATCACATTGTGTGATTGTATATTACCAATTCTTAGAAAATCATTGTAGCAGGCTGTTCGGAGCGTTGGGCAACGTACCATGACACGGTGTTGCCGCAATATAGCATTCACACTGGGCCACACCGCGCAGATTGGGCCGGTAAGCCGGACTGTTGGAGGGGGCAGATCGCAATGGATCCATCACCTTATCGGGAGAACGCCGTTTAGCATCTGGCGCAGCCTAGCGTTGAGAGCTATTGATTGACACAGGTACAACCTATGGGCGCAGCAACGGGAGAACGCCATGCTCATCCACCGACTTGCAACTTTGACGGGTCTTGCCGTCGCAACCTTGTTCATGGCGGCGCCCGCCAGCGCGCTGACCATGGCCCAGTGTAGTACCAAGTATAATGCCGCCAAGGACGCCGGCACGCTGAACGGGCAGACCTGGAATCAGTATCGGAAGGCCGAGTGCGGCACCGACGCGGCGGCCACCACCGAGACCGCAAAGCCGGCGGCCAAGAAGGCCGCTGCGGCCAAGACGGACACGACCAAGGCCGCCGCTGCTGATGATGGCGCCAAGGGTCTGACGGCCAAGGAATGCAGCGCTAAGTACCAGGCTGCCAAGGCCGCCGGTACGCTCAATGGCGCAAAGTGGAACGACTTCCGCAAGACCGAATGCGCCGCCGGCGCGTCCGCCGCGGCAGAACCGGCCACGACCAAGGCCGCAGCCACAACCGACGATGGCGCCAAGGGCCTGACGGCCAAGGAATGCAGCACCAAGTACCAGGCGGCAAAGGCCGCCGGCACGCTGAACGGCGTGAAGTGGAACGACTTCCGCAAGACCGAATGCGCCGCCGGGGCCTCGGCCGCGGCAGCACCCGCCAAGGCAACCACCAAGGCAGCTGCCGACAGCAGCGGCAAGGGCCTGAGCATGGCCGATTGCAGCGCCAAGTACCAGGCTGCCAAGTCTGCCAATACGCTGGGCGGCAAGAAGTGGAACGACTTCCGCAAGGCCGAATGCGGCGCAGGCGCAGATGACGACGACACCGTGCCGGCTCCGAGCGAGGCGACCTATACCAGCGAGCCCGAGAAGCCCTCGGTCACCGCTCCCAAGGGCGTGAAGTTCCCGGCCGCGATCTCGAAGAAATACGCCGGCGAGACGCCGGCCAAGGGCCGCATGCACACCTGCCTCGAGCTCTACTACGCCAACAAGGATGCCAACACGCTGAATGGCCTGCGCTGGATCCAGAAGGGCGGCGGCTTCTACAGCCTCTGCAATGCCAAGCTGAAGAGCTGATCGCGTAGCCATATTCTCCAGACAGAGGCCCGCGCATCGCAACATGCGCGGGCCTTTTTATTGCGCTCGAAAACATCTGGCGTTGCTCGCGTTTACATATCGCGGAAGGTGTTGGCATCATCTATTCGCCCACACTGCCCACCGCAGACTTACGGTTGGCGCAAAGATTCCAGTTGAACATATGCAGAACAAACGGTATACAAAAGGACATCGAACTTTTGTCAACCAGGAGGGTCTTATGTCCAGATTGAAATTGGCGGCATTGGCTGTGACGGCATGGATTGCGTGGAGCGTCACCCCTGCAAGCGCACTGACAATGAAGGAATGCGGCGAGGCCTATCGCACAGCCAAGGAAGGCGGCACTCTGAACGGCATGGATTGGACCGCTTTCCGCACCGAGAAGTGTGCGACGTCAGCTGCGGAGAGTGCCAATGCGGATGCGGTCAAAACCGAGCCGCAGCCGCAGAAGGAAACCAGCGCGGCGGTCGCCCCCGCTGTAGCGCCGACGGGCGTGACATTCCCGACCACCCTCGCCGCCGAATTCAAGACCGAGAAGCCCTCGAAGGCGCGGATGAAGACCTGCCTGCAGGGCTACCACGGCAACAAGGACGCGGGTACGTTGAACGGCCTTCGCTGGATCCAGAAGGGCGGCGGCTATTACAGCCTCTGCAACGCCAAGCTGAAGAGCTGATCGACCAGCAGCGTTTGAAGATCGAAGGCCCTCAACCGCAAGGTTGGCGGGCCTTCTCTTGGGTCTTGCCCCGTCAAGCGCCTTGTTTCGAGAGCTGGAGCAGTGCGACCAGGCTTGTAAGATCGGCATTGGCCTGGCCGGCAGCCACCCCGCGCTTCATCAGGCTTTGCATCGGCAAGACGAGTTCGGTGCTGACGTCAGCCGACCTGCTGGCATCGATGAGATTGACGTAGGCATCAACCTGCATGCCCAGGTTGGAAACGACATTGCTGGTGTGATCGCCACTGTCGATCTGTTCCGCCCACTTCGGCAGCAGGCCTTGCATCGACTGAAGCCAGGAGGCCAGCAGCGGCATGAACTCGCCGGCCGGGATTCCTGCTGCGCCCGTCAATGCCAACGCCTGCAGAACGCCCGCGAACATGCCGTACATGCCGGTCAGAAGCGAGATATCATAGAGCGGCGCGAGGCCAGCATCCTCACCGAGGAATTTGCTGGTGCCGAGCGCTCCGAGCTGCCCCGAACAGGCATCGAACGCCTGGCGCGAACCGCTGTAGAGAATCAAGGCGTGCGGCCCGCCGATCATCGGCGGCACCGCCATGATGCCGCCGTCGATATAGCTCGCGCCCTGGCTCACCGCCCAGCCCGACATCGCCCGCGCCTGCTCGGGCGTGCCGTTGGTGAGATTGACCAATGTGCGGCCCGACAGCGCGTCTCGGCTTGGGCCGAGCACCTCACGAGCGGTGTCATAGACAAGCAGGCACGCCACGATCAGTGGACTCGATCTGACGGCTTCCTCGACACTCTTGGCCACAATGGCGCCCTTGGCTGCCAAAGCCTCAGCCTTTGCCGGAGAACGGTTCCACACCGTCACCGCATGTCCCTGGTTCAGAAAGGCTTCGGCAAGCGCCGTGCCCATGGCGCCGAGACCGATCACTGTTATGTCGCTCATTCTGCTTCTCCTTGGTTTGGTTGCGCGGTTACGCCGGTGTCGGGCTCAGGTCCTGGCCAAGGCCACCGTCCACGGTCAGCCGCGCGCCCGTGGTGAAGGTCGCGTCGAACGCCAGGAACAGCACTGCGCGCGCCACCTCCTCCATCGTGCCGTGGCGCTTCATCGGCGTGACCGCGTCGCCGATCGCCATGAAGGCGGCCCGCTCCTCGGCCGAGGCGTCGGCCACACCCATCGTCGGCGTATCGATGAAACCAGGGCTGACCACATTCACGCGGATGCGGCGCGGCAGAAGCTCGGCGGCCAGGACCTTGGCGAAGGCGCGCAGTGCCGCCTTCGATCCGGAATAGACGCTCATGCCGCCGGTGCCGGATTCGTCGGCGATCGACGAGGTGAAGACTATGGCGCCACCATCGCTGATGAGGGGCAGCAGGCGCTGCGCGGTGAAGAAAGCGCCTTTGGTGTTGATGTCGAAGGTGCGATCGTAACTGTCCTCGGTGACCCGCTCCACGGGTTCGAGATTGGCCACCCCGGCATTGACGTGAAGGAAGTCGATCTGGCCAAGCTTCTGCCCCACTTCGGCACCGAGCGTGACGATATCGGCCATGTCTGAGATATTGGACCGCACGACATGAGCTCGCGAAAGCAGCTTGGCTCGCGCGGCCTCGATGTTGCGCTGGTCGCGGCCGGTGACCAGGACCTCGGCGCCGCTTTCGATCAGGGCTTCGGCAACGGCGAGCCCCATGCCGTGCGTCCCGCCTATGACAACGGCCTTCTTGTTTGCGTATCGTGTCATGATCCATCCGTTTTTGACAAAATCCGGCCGCCGACGGCCTTTGCAGGTCGAAGCGAGGTACCGATATGATGTTGTGGTGTTCGCCGATGCCGGCGAGCTGGTTTGAAGCTATGGACCGGCTTGGTTTTTCTCAAGTACCGACAAAAATGTAAGCTACCCACCGATTGCTCAGAATTGGATGAAACATGGGAAAGAAACAGCCAGATAGTTGCGGATTGGGGCCGGCGCTGGAGGTCATCAGCGGCAAATGGAAGGCGCTACTGCTCTGGCAGATTCACAAGGCGCCGGCACGATTCGGTGAGCTGAAGCGGCTGGTGCCTGACATCAGCGAAAAGATGCTGATCCAACAGCTGCGCGAAATGGAGGCCGACGGCATCGTCCATCGCGAAATCTTTCCCGAGGTGCCGCCGAGGGTCGAATACTCGATTACCGAATTCGGCATCGAGCTGGACAATGCCCTGATCCCGCTGGCCAGATGGGGCAAGCAACATGCTGGCCGGACTGACGGTGTGCGCCCCGGCAAAGCAAATGCATCCGTCCCGCATGCTCTTTGAGAGACCCTGAATAGCAAAACGCCGCGGATTGAGCCGCGGCGTTTTCTTGCATCAAGTGATGTCAGCTCAGCTCGACGGCTGAGGCTCCATGCCGCCTTCGGGCTCGGGACCCTTTTTGCGGCGGCCGGACTTCGGCACAGCCGAGCCGCGGCTTGTGGGGGTATCATCCCCCAAATCTCGCGCGGGCTTCTGCCCGGCGATCAGCTGCTTGATCTCTTCGCCCGAAAGCGTCTCGTATTCGAGCAGGCCCTGCGCCAGAGCGATCCATTCCTTCTTCTTCTTGGTCAGAATGGACTTGGCCGTGACATAGGCCTCGTCGATCAGCCGGCGCACTTCGGCGTCGATGATCTGCGCGGTCTCTTCCGAGACGTTCTGCGTGCGCGCCACCGAATGGCCGAGGAAAACCTCTTCCTGGTTGTCGCCATAGGCGACATGGCCGAGCTTGTCGGAGAAGCCCCAGCGCGTGACCATGGCGCGCGCCAGCTTTGTCGCCTGCTCGATGTCCGAGGAGGCGCCCGAGGTGATGTTCTCCTTGCCGAACTTGAACTCCTCTGCGACGCGGCCGCCCATCATGATGGCAAGCCGCGAGATCATGTATTTGTAGCTCATCGAATAGCGGTCGCCTTCCGGCAGTTGCATGACCATGCCGAGCGCGCGACCGCGCGGGATGATGGTCGCCTTGTGCAGCGGATCGGCCGACGGCACGTTGAGCGCCAGGATGGCGTGGCCGGCCTCGTGATAGGCCGTGAGTTCCTTTTCGGCCTGGGTCATGGCCGACGAGCGGCGCTCGGCGCCCATCATGATCTTGTCCTTGGCGTCCTCGAACTCGGCCATGGTGACAAGGCGCTTGTTGCGGCGCGCCGCCATCAGAGCAGATTCATTGACAAGGTTCATCAGGTCGGCGCCCGAGAAGCCCGGCGTGCCGCGTGCGATCACCTTGAGGTCGACATTCGGTGCCAGCGGCACGTTGCGCACATGCACCTTGAGGATCTTCTCGCGGCCGACGATGTCGGGGTTCGGCACCACCACCTGGCGGTCGAAGCGACCCGGACGCAGCAGCGCCGGGTCGAGCACGTCGGGCCGGTTGGTGGCGGCGATCAGGATGATGCTCTCGTTGGACTCGAATCCGTCCATCTCGACCAGCAACTGGTTCAGCGTCTGTTCGCGCTCATCATTGCCACCGCCGAGGCCGGCGCCGCGATGGCGGCCGACAGCGTCGATTTCGTCGATGAAGATGATGCAGGGAGCATTCTTCTTGGCCTGGTCGAACATGTCGCGCACACGGCTTGCGCCGACGCCGACGAACATCTCGACGAAGTCGGAACCCGAAATGGTGAAGAACGGCACATTCGCTTCGCCGGCGACGGAGCGGGCGAGCAGCGTCTTGCCGGTGCCGGGAGGTCCGACCAGAAGCACGCCGCGCGGGATCTTGCCGCCGAGGCGCTGGAACTTCTGCGGATCGCGCAGGAACTCGACGATCTCTTCCAGATCTTCCTTGGCCTCGTCGACGCCGGCGACATCCTGGAAGGTGACGCGGCCATGCGCCTCAGTGAGAAGCTTGGCCTTCGACTTGCCGAAACCCATGGCGCGGCCGGAGCCGGACTGCATCTGGCGCATGAAGAATATCCACACGCCAAGGATCAGGATCATCGGCAGGTAGGAGATCAGATAGCTGAACAGCGAGTTGGAACCGTCCGACTCAGGCCGCGCATTGATGGTGACGTTCTTGTCCTGCAGCCGCGAGACCAGCTGCGGATCGCCAGGCGAATAGGTCTGGAAGCCATTGGCGTTGTCGGCGTAGGTGCCCGTGATGCGGGCGCCGGCGATGACCACCGTCTTGACCCGGCCGGCCGCGACCTCTTGCAGGAACTGCGAATAGGGAACGTCGGTCGAGGCCCCGCGAGTCTGCGGCGTCTGGAACAGATTGAAGAGAGCAATGAGCAGGACCGCTATGATCGCCCAGAGCGCGAGATTGCGATAATTCGGATTCATCAATTGTCCCGTTGGTGCCCGCTGGGACACGCGTCATGAGAGGAAACTTGCGCCTAACATAGGGAGAGCGCCCCCCCTTGCCAAGCATAACAGCACGTCTGGGTTAAGCTTTCGCGCCATGATCAACCGGCACTGTGGCGGCCAAAGGGCAAGCCGGGACAGGCGGTGCGCCGATCAACTCGGCCACGGCCTGCGCCAACACCAGATCGAAGCACGGCAGAAAACGGGCAAAGGGCGCAACGGCGGGACTGACGGCGATTGCCGCCGCCGCCGCTACATCCCCTGCAAAACCAAGGCATTCGCCGCCGCGCCATAGCGCCGGTTCCGCAGCCAGGGCGGCGCGCACAAGGCTTGGCGGCGCGCCATCCCCGGCAATCGGCGTTCTGGCGGCGGCAGCGGCGCCAAGCGGCGCGATCAACCATGCACCCGGACTGTCGCCCAATGTGATCGCCCCGGCTTCGATGTCTGGCGTGATCCGCCGGCGACCGTCCCAAAGCAGAGTGCCAGCTATCGGCGCGGAACGCGGCAGGTCGCGCGATTCACGGCGCAGGAAGATGCCGTTTCGCCTGATATCGACGACCGCCCGCGACAATGTGGCGCAAAGCCGACCGGCCCGCATTTGCTCGAACAGCGCTTCGCCGCGCGCCTGGTCCGGCAACAAGGCGGTGCCGCCCGTCGCCGCCAGCAGGACACGCAGCGCATAGACCGAGGCTCGCGTGTCGTCAGCTTCGGCAAGACCGGGATCGAGACGGATGAGACCCCTCGCCGGCCGGCTGGCAAATTCACCGATCAGGGCGGCGGCGCGGCGACCGAGTTGTTCGCGCTCGCCGGCGGCCCGCCTGGCCAGGCCGATCGCTTCGGCAAAACGCTGCCCGCTCCGGTCTTCGCCGAGCACGGCGCGGATGCGCGGGCGTTCGAAATTCGTGTCGATGTTGGTCGGATCCTCGACCCAGCCGACATGTTCGCGCTGCAGGAAGGCGCGCAACGCCGCGCGCCGAGCGCCGAGCAGCGGCCGCGCGATCCAGATCCGCCAGTCATAGAGGGTGGCAGGCGCCATGCCGGCGAGACCTCGGCCTGCAAGCTCTCGCCCGTCATTCCGCGCGGCTCGCATCAGGACGGTCTCGGCCTGGTCGTCGGCGGTGTGGCCGGTTACGATCACACCAATGCCTTGCGCCTGCGCTGCCTCGGCCAGCAACCGGTAGCGCGCCTCGCGTGCCGCCGCGGGCAGGCCGGCCGACGGCTTGGCGCCGTACCAGTTGAGCGTCCGGTGCGCGATGCCGCGCTCGGCACAAAGCTTTGCCACGCTGCGCGCTTCGGCTGCTGCTTCCGGACGCAGGCCGTGGTCGATCGTCACCGCCAGCAGCCGGGCTGTCGGGGCGCTGCGGTCGAGGTGAGCCTTGAGGAGAAGAAGGAGGGCGGTCGAGTCGCTGCCGCCGGACACGGCCGCAAGCGCGCCGTTGGTAAAGTCGATCTGCGAAAAATTCGAAAGGTCAGGCTCGGTATCGAGCATCAATGCATGTCGCGCAAAAGTGGTCCCGGTTCTGGGACAACACGGCAAAGACTAGCACGCCGCCAGCGCCCTCTCCTGCTTGACGCGTTCCTTGAGCGCGGCCGAAATATCGGGATAGCGCTTGCCGATCTCGCCGAAGGTGGCGCAGGCGACATCCTTCTGCTTGAGGCCGACCAGCGACACGCCAAGCTTCAGGAGCATGTCAGGCGCCTTCTTGGCCTTCGGATAGTCCTTGCTGGCGGAGAGGAAAACCTCGGCAGCGTCATGATACTTCTGCTGGCCAAGCAGCGATTCGCCAAGCCAGTAATGCGCGTCCGCCGCCTTGGCGTCCTTCGGGAACCGGGCGATGTGGTCGCGAAAACCCTGCTCGGCGGTGCTGTAGTCGCCCGACAGGATGAACTGGTAGGAGTTGCGGTAGATCTCTTCCGGGTTGTTGGTGGCAGGCAGCGCCGCCACCACCGTGCCGTCCGACTTGCCGGTCTTAGCCCCGGCAGCCGGCGCCTCGGCGGCGGGAGCCGCACCTTCCGCCGGCGCCGCTGCCTGCGTGTTGCCGCCGGCGTCGATTACATTGCCGTTCTTGTCGACGGTGATGGTGCCGAAGGTCTTGGGCGGCGTGCCGTTGATCACCTTGCCGGGATCGCCGGTCTGCGATTCGACGATGACCTCGCCGACGCTCTGGCCGCCATCCGACTGCGCGCCGGCATCGGCCGGCGCCTGGTCTGCCGGGGCCTCGGCGACGCCGGTGCCCGCGCCACCGTCCTGCGGCGCGGCCTCCGATTTCTTCTGGGCCGGCGGCTGCCCGCTGGAGCCGCCTTCCAACTGCTGGAAGCGGAACTCGTTGTCTTCCTGCTGCTTGCGCATCTGCTCCTGCATCTGCAGGATCTGGAAGTTGAGTTCCTCGAGCTTGCCGTTCATCTGCCGGAGCTGATCTTCCAGCCCCGCGGCGGCGGTGCCGTCCTGCTGCTGCGCGATCTGTTGCTGCTCCGGCTTCTCCTTCTTGCCGAAAATGCCGAGCGTCGGCAGATGGAAGGAAAAGCCGCTATCCGCGGGTTGTCCGGTGCCGCTCGCAGAAGCCGCGAAGCCTGATACGAGCAGCAGCGCAAGCGTGCCGCTCAAGACCGATCTGAAATGCATGTGCCTCTCGCCGTGAATATCGTGAGCCTGTTCGCGCCTTCCGATCACAGTGGGACCGGCACGACGCCCTCGGCTCTTAGCAGGAGGCGAGACTTCGGCCAAATTTTGTTTCCGGGTTTGTTTCCGGGACCGAAACTGAAAAAGGCGGCCACAAGGCCGCCTTTCGCATGGAAGTGTTGCAATTATGCGACTAAGGCCGCCGTCTTACTCATCAGGAGCCGGCGCCGGAGAGCGTGGTGACGGCGCGGCGATTCTGCGACCAGCAGGAGATGTCGTCGCAGACCGCGACCGGACGTTCCTTGCCGTAGGAAATGGTCTTCAGGCGGCTCGCCGAAACGCCCCTGGCGACCAGGAAGTCGCGGGTGGCGGCGGCGCGGCGGGCGCCGAGAGCCAGATTGTATTCACGCGTGCCGCGTTCGTCGGCATGGCCTTCGACGACGATGGCGTACTGCTTGTACTGGTTGAGCCACTGCGCCTGGCGCGACAGCGTCGTCTGCGCATCGGCGCGGATCGCGGTCGAGTCCGTGTCGAAGAAGATGCGGTCGCCAATGTTGACGGTGAAGTCCTGCGCCGAGCCCGGCGTTGCCGCACCCGCGCCATTGAGACCGAGATCGGCAGCGTTGTTAGGGGTTTTCTTCGAGGCGCAACCGGTGATGGCGAGCATCGCGATCAGGGCGATCATCGCCGGGTTTCTGGTAAGTGCTGCGATACGGCCCATGCCGCCTCTCCTTCGTATTCGAGTGACTTCGTTGATCACCCAGTAACCACGTTTGGGTTAACCGGCATTCAAGAAACACGGTTAAAATTTGGTTTCAGCCGCCGTCCCCAGCCAAAATGACCTGATGCCACAATGGTCGCGGACCGTAGGCGGAAATGCGGCCAAAACGCGACTTTGGCGTGAAAAAAGCCCCAAAACGGGGCTTTTAAGGTAGTGTTGCCGAGTTGCAACGAAGCGAGCGGGCCAGGCCGAAACTTAGTTACTCCAGCAGCGGCGACCACGCCGGGTCGGAAGCAAAATTCGCGGTCGGGATCGACTGTTCGTTGCGGCCGGTGAGATCGACGGAAACCAGTTTTGGGCCGCCGGCGGAGTCGCGGAAGAACATCAGCACGCGGCCGTTGGGCGCCCAGGTCGGTCCCTCCTGCTGGAAGCCCGAGGAGAGGATGCGCTCGCCCGAACCGTCGGTCTTCATGACGCCGATCTGGAATTCGCCGCCGGTCTGCTTGGTGAAGGCGACGAGGTCGCCGCGCGGCGACCACACCGGCGTCGAATAGACGCCGTCGCCGAACGAGATGCGGGTCTGGCCCGAGCCGTCGGCGCCCATCACATAGATCTGCGCGCGGCCGCCACGGTCGGAAGTGAACACCACTTTGCTGCCGTCGGGCGAATAAGACGGCGAGGTATCGATCGCCGTCGAATTGGTGAGCCTGGTGGTCGAGCGGCTGCGCAGGTCCATGGCAAAGATGTTGGAATTGCCGTCGTCGCGCAGCAGGCTCATGATCACCTTCTGGCCGTCGGGCGAAAAGCGCGGCGCAAAGGTCATGCCGGGAAAATTGCCGACCAGTTCGCGCTGCCCGGTCTCGATCTGCAGCAGATAGACCCGCGGCTGGCCGCTTTCGTACGACATGTAAGTGATTTCCTGCCGGTTGGGCGAGAAACGCGGCGTTAGCACGATCGAGCGGCCATCGGAGAGATAGCGCACATTGGCGCCGTCCTGGTCCATGATGGCGAGCCGCTTCTTGCGCGCATTCTTGGCGCCGGATTCGTCGATGAAGACGACGCGTGTGTCGAAATAGCCCTTCTCGCCGGTGAGCTTCTCATAGATCGCATCGGCGATGATGTGGGCGACACGGCGTTGATTTGCGTCGTTGGCGAAAAACTGCTCCCCGGCTATCTGCTGGTTGCCAAAAATATCCCATAGTCGGTACTGGGCGCGGATTCGGCCGTCCGCCTCCTTGCTCACGCTGCCGGTGACCAGCGCCTGCGCATTGATCACCTTCCAGTCGTCGAAACGGGGCTGCGCATCCGGATTGGCGATCTTCTCGATGAAGGCGTTCTTGTCTATCGGTGCGAAGAGACCGGAGCGCTTCAGGTCGGCGGTGACGATCTCGGAAATCTGCGCGCCGAGCCCTCCCTGGAAATCTGGGATGGCGATCGGCATCGGTTCGACATTGCCTTTGTTGACGTTGAGCTCGAGGGTTGCTCGAGCAGGCAAGGTGACGACGGCGTTCATGCCCATCGCCATCGCGGCGACCATCAGGAGCGGCTTGAGGATGGATTTCATGTCTTCTCGCTTCTCTTGCTGATTTCTGGGTGCTCAGGCTACAGGCCAAGCATCGCTCTGGGATCGAAGTTGACGCGAACGTCGGACCAAATGTCATGCTTTCCGGCGGGCACCTGCAGGCCGGCGACATCGCATTTCTGCACAGCGCGAACCGCGCTGCTGTCGAATTGGGGGTTGCCGCTGGACTTCTCGACGGTCGGACGGCCCTCCAGCTTGCCGGAGGCATCCAGGCTGAAACGGATCACCACGGTGAAATCCTCAGAACCCTCAAGCCCAACCGGGAGGGTCCAGCAGCCACCGAGCTGTTCTTCCAATGCCCCTTGCTCGGACTTCGACAGCTTCTGGCCTTGATCCTTGTCGCCGCCTAGCGATGCCTGCTGGGTCGAGCGCTTGGCGCCGCCGCCGGATGGCTTCTGCTTGTCGAGCAAAGCCTTGATGTCAGCCTCATTGAACTGCTTGTCATCCGACTTCGGCTTCGACGAGGCTTCCTTGACCGGCTTGTCGGTGTCCTTGCGGTCCGGAGCCTTCGCGCTTTCGGCCTGCGCCGGCTGCGGCTTCGGCCGTGCTTCGGGAGCAGGAGCGGAAGTCGGAAGCTGCGCTTCTTCCAGAGGCTGCTGATCCGATATGGCTTCGGCGACCGCATCGGGCTTCACGCGTGGCTTCGGCTCTATGGCGGCGGTCGTGTCCGGCTGCGGTGTTGGTGCAGGCTCCTTCACCGGGGTCGGCTTCGGTTCAACCTGCTTCACCGGCTCGGGCTTGACCTCTTCCTTCGGCTGCGGCTCCGGCGCCACCTCCGTCGCAGGTGTCGGCTTCGGCGCTTCCTTTGGCTTCGGCGTGTCCTCGGTCTTCGGCTTTTCGGTCGGGGTCGGCGCCGGAGCAGCCGTCGCTGTTTTCTCCACCGGCTTCGGCTTGGGCTCGTCCGTCACCGGCTTGTCGGTATCAACGCTGTTCTCGCCGATTTTCTGTGCATCTGGCACGATGTCGGGACGCTTGGTCGGCATCGGCGCCGGCTTTTCGTGCATCACCGCCTTCTTGTCGCCCTGCAGCGTCTGCGCAATGGCTTCCATGGGAACGATGTCGACCGCTATCGACTCCACATCCGTGGACGGCAGCGCGGCCGGCGCCGACAGGGTGAACAGGCCGAAAGCCAGTGCCACCGTATGCAGTATCACCGATGTGGTGAGGCCGGTCTTCATCGTGCGTCTACTGATCCTGTTGCTGCAGTGAAATTAGGCCGATATTCTTGTAGCCGGCGGCCTGGATGAGGGCCATGACCTCCATCGCGGCGCCATAGTTGGTCGCCTTGTCGCCGCGGATGAAGATGCGCTCTTCGTAGCCGGTCTTGGAAATCGCCTGCAGTTTGGCGACCAGCTCTTCCCTTGGGATTTCGGTCTCCTGCAGGAAAATCTTGCCGGCCGCGTCGATCGAAACGGTGATCGGCTGGGTGTCGGCGTTCATAGCCTTGGCCTTCGTCTCCGGCAGGTCGACCGGCACTCCGACCGTCAACATAGGTGCGGCGACCATGAAGATAATCAAGAGCACCAGCATCACGTCGACCATCGGCGTGACGTTGATTTCCGACATCAATGCATGGTGGCGGCCGCGCCGCCTGTGTCCGCGCCCGCCGCGTCCTGCCATGCCAACCGACATACCCATCTTCTTACCTCAGCCCTTAGGCGCTACTTTTTCATCGATTTGGCGCGAGAGTATGGCGGAGAACTCATCCGAGAACCCTTCCATCCGCACCGCGATCTTGTTCGCGTCGGATGACAGCTTGTTGTAGGCGATAACCGCCGGTATGGCGGCGAGAAGACCGATGGCCGTCGCCAGCAGCGCTTCGGCAATGCCGGGTGCAACAACCGCGAGACTGGTGTTCTTCGAACCGGCAATCGCCTGGAACGAGGTCATGATGCCGATGACGGTGCCGAACAGGCCGATGAAGGGTGCGGCCGAACCAGTGGTGGCGAGAAAGCCGAGACGGCCCTCCAGCTTCTCCATCTCGCGCGTCAACGCCAGGTCCATCGCCTTGTCGATGCGGGTCTGCAGGCCGAGCGGCGATTTGGCCCCCTTCTCGAAGCTCTTCTTCCATTCGCGCATGGCCGCAACGAAGATCGCACCCATGCCCGTGGTCTTGCGGTCGGCAAGCGTGCGATAGAGCTCTTCCAGCGACTGCCCCGACCAGAACACCTGTTCGAAGCGATTGAGCGACAGACGCATGCGGGCATAGCTGACCAGCTTGTCGACGATGATCGCCCAGGTCCAGACCGAGGCGCAGAGCAGACCGATCATGACCAGCTTGACCACCCAGCTGGCCTGTGTGAACAGCGCCCAAATCGACAATTGCGCTGCCGGATCGGCGAGTGCGGTAGTTTCCATGCTTCAGTCCTTAAGATTTTCCGGGCATCGCTGGCGGCTGGCCCATGGGCATCCCTTGTGGTCCCTTCGCGCTTGGCTTCCGGATTAACCCCAAAATGCACCGTTGGCGGCCTTTTCAGGGCAAATATTGGTGAAAGGAAGGCGCGCGGATTCTTCCAATCTTCACCGATCTCTTCATGAACCGTTATGGTTAAGGATGGGTTAGGAAATATGGCGCGGCGCATTGCCGCGCCAAGGCACGACGCGGGCCATCCATCCACAATCGAATGCGCTGCCGATTGGCCGCTCGTTGCCGGCCGGCAGGCCTGGATATCAGCTTGCTCCTGGTAGAAAGGCCGCGATCCATTCTTTCGGAAAGCGCTTCGGCCGGCCGTTCTCGCCGATGATCGCCGCCTCGACCTTTGCTTCGACCAGAACCTCTGTCCCGCGTTTCAATTGCTGCGCCATGACGATGCGGGCGCCGGAAATATCCTGCGTTGATGTGTCGATGGTCAGGATGTCGTCCATGCGGGCAGGCGAGCGGAAATCTATCTCCATCCGCCGCACCACCCAGACGATCCGTTCGCCGTGCTTGCCTTCGTGAAGTTCTGTGTGGTGGACGCCCGCCAGCCTGAGATAGTCCGAGCGGCCGCGCTCGAAGAATTCGAGATAGCGCGCGTGGTAGACGACGCCGGAAAAATCGGTGTCGGCATAATAGACTCGCGCCATCAGCCGATGGCCGAATTCCGTCAAGGCTCCGGAAAGCCCGCCGGCAAGCGCCGCCGATTCACCATGATCGTCCATCGCGCTTTCCTTTTTGCCCCCGGCGGGGCACCTGTCTTGCCAAAATCACCAGCGCAGCAAACCGGATGGCACTGTTGACGGCGATGATCAAGACCGTGATGGCAGCGCTGCTGGTGCTGGCGGCGTCTGCGCTTCCCGGTCAGGCCGCTAGCTTTTCGATGAAGCGCGGCCTCAACCTCGACCAGTGGACGACCTGGGTCGGGGAAGACAAATGGAACGACCGACAAGCCATCCTGCCCTATCCGGAATGGCGCAAGTTCCTGAACGAGGATGACCTCAAGGCGCTGAAGGCCGCCGGTTTCGACTTTCTGCGCATGCCGGTCGATCCCTCGCCGTTTATGTCGGATCAGACACTGGCGCTGCGTGACGACCTTTATGCCAGCGTGCGGGACTCGGCGCGCATGATCAACCGGGCCGGTCTGAAAGTGATCGTCGACATGCACCTGATCCCGGCCGGCGGCGGCCGCGAGATCGGCATGGGCCAGGTGATGGACGATCCCGCAACCTTCGACGCCTATGTCGAGGTCGTCCGCAAAATGGCGCGCACGCTTGCCACTGAGGACCCGGCGCAGGTCGCTTTCGAGCCGATGAACGAGCCTATCGTCGACTGCGACAGCGAGGGCACCAGCCTGTGGCCGGAGCGTCAGCAAAAGCTGTTCGCGGCCGCGCGCGCCTCGGCCACCAGGCTGACGCTGATCCTGACCGGCGCCTGTTATTCCAGTGCGGCTTCGCTGGTCAGGATCGACCCAAAGTCGATCCCCGACGACAACATCATCTGGACCTTCCACTCCTACGACCCGTTCCTGCTGACGCATCAGGGCGCGACCTGGGCCGGCGATTTCATTCTCTATGTTACCGGCCTGCCCTATCCGCTGACCGCGGTGCCGCGCGCCGAGCTCGATGCGACGCTGGATGCGATCCGCGCCAAGATAAAAGCCGAGGCGCCACGGACCAGACGGAACGGCCTGCTCGCCTATCTCGATGAACAAGTCGCCAGCATGGACACGGACGAAAAGCTGCTCGGCGTCATGGATGCGCCGTTCGAAAAGGTCGAGGCCTGGGCGAAGGCCAACGCCATCAAGCCGGAAAACATCACGCTGGGCGAGTTCGGCATGATCCGCCAGGAATATGGCAATCCCTATGTGATGCCGCCCAAATACCGCGCGGCCTATGTCAAGGACATGATCGCGCGCGCCGAGGCGCATGGCTTCTCATGGTCGGTGTGGAGTTTTGGCGGCGCCTTCGGCATCGTCGACGCTTTCAACGGCGAAAAGGCCGAACCCGCCGTGATGGATGCGATCCGCTCGCTCCATTAGCCCTAGGGCATGTCGAGATTCAGGTCAGGCCGAGTCGAAAATGAGGGGTCCGAAAACCGGAACGGAGCGGACTTTGGTCCGTGACTACCGGAAGCGCAGGAACACCTCATTTGCAGGCCGGCATCACCTGAATACCGGCATGCCCTAACCGAGGTCGATCTGCAGGATCTCCGGCCGCATGCCAAAGCGCACCGGCGCGATGCTGAAGCCGAGTCCGCCTGACACGATCAAATTGCGGTCATTCTCGACGACATGGCCATAGGCAAAGCGGTTGCCGAAGCGGGACGGCACCACCGGTGAATAGCCGAACAGCCTGACCTGCCCGCCATGTGTGTGGCCCGACAGCGTCAGCGAAACCCGCCACGGCACTTTCGGGAAAATGTCAGGCTCATGCGCAAGCAGGATGATCGGTGCCTGGTCGGTGATCTTGGCCAGCGTGCCGTCGAGATCGTCCAGGCCTTCAAATCTGTCGCGGCCTGCGGCCTTGTTCGGTAACAGTGCCAGCTGGTCGGCGAGCCCGGCGATCCAGAAGCCGTATCCATCCTTTTGCAGGCGCACGGCGTCGTTCTCCAGAACCGAGATGCCGGATTCCTCCAATGCCTTGCGCGCCACAGTCCCCGCTCCGGCCTGCTGCGCGAAAGGATCGTGCCACCAGTCGTGATTGCCGAGGATCGACAGCACACCAAGCGGCGCCTTCAGTCCTGACAAGGCCGGCGCCCATTCATGGGCCTCCACCCGGTTCGTCACCAGGGACATGCCTGAGAAATAGTCGCCGAGCAGTACGATCAGATCGGGCTTCAGCACGTTCGCATCTTCGACGAGCGAAGCGATCCGCTCAGGCGTCATCCAGGGACGGCAGGCGTGAATATCGGCAAGTGCTACGACGCGCAGCTTGAGATCTGCAGGCCAATGCGGCGGCGTCAGCTGGTAGCGCTTCACATGCGTCAACAGCATCGGCTCGATGCCGACCGCATAGGCACTGAGCGAAGCCAGCGAGAGGAACGAACCTCCGGCGAATTTCAGGAACCCGCGTCTGGTGATCACTTTTCTGGCTCCGACCTTGATCGGAGCAGTTCGCGCCGACATTGCGACGCCCGATACAATCGAGGAATGCGCCTTCACGCTGGCAGGTTTGAGGAGATTCTGCACAGAAATCCGTTCCGAAGAACAAATGTCCGTTACTCTTCCTGGAACAGGTTGATCTGCTGCTGTGCCAGATCCTTTGGCGCGTCGAGGCCGAGATGGCGCCAGGCGTTGGCGGTCAGCACGCGGCCGCGTGGCGTGCGTTGGATGAAACCCTGCTGGATCAGATAGGGCTCGATAATGTCCTCGATGGCGTCGCGCGGCTCGGAGAGGCCGGCGGCGATGGTTTCGATGCCGACCGGCCCACCACCGAAATTGCGCGCGATCATCGAGAGATAGCGGCGGTCGAGTGCGTCGAGGCCGAGCGCGTCGACCTCGAGCCGGGTGAGAGCTTCGTCGGCAATCTGCTTGTCGACGTGGCCGTCGCCGGCGACGGAGGCGAAATCGCGCACGCGGCGCAACAGCCGGCCGGCGATGCGCGGCGTGCCGCGGGCGCGGCGCGCAATCTCAAGCGCGCCGTCGTCGCCGAGCGGCATTTGTAGGATACGGGCGCCGCGGCGCACGATCTGCTCCAGTTCCTCGACCGAATAGAAATTAAGCCGCACCGGAATGCCGAAGCGATCGCGCAGCGGGTTGGTCAAAAGGCCGAGCCTGGTGGTGGCGGCAACGAGCGTGAAGCGGGCAAGATCGATCTTGACCGAGCGTGCCGCCGGACCTTCGCCGATGATCAGGTCGAGCTGGAAATCCTCCATCGCCGGGTAAAGGATCTCCTCGACTGCCGGATTGAGCCGGTGGATCTCATCGATGAACAGCACATCGCGGTCTTCGAGATTGGTGAGAAGTGCGGCGAGATCGCCGGCCTTGGCGATCACCGGACCGGAGGTCGAGCGGAAATTGACGCCGAGCTCGCGCGCCATGATCTGCGCCAGCGTTGTCTTGCCAAGCCCCGGCGGCCCGACGAACAGCACATGGTCAAGCGCCTCGCTGCGGCCCTTGGCGGCCTCGATGAAGACTTTGAGATTGGCCCGCACTGCGGCCTGGCCGACGAAATCGGCGAGCGTCTGCGGCCGCAAGGTCTGCTCAGCATCCTCGCCGCGCTTTTCCGGGGCAATGAGGCGGGGTGAAAGGCTCATGCGGCCTTCCTCGCACAGGGCAAAGGACCGGACAAGCAATCACTCACCGCGCCAGTTCCTTCAGCCCGAAACGAATGAGCTTCGAGGCATCGGCGTCCTCGCCGGCCGTCTTCAGCGCCGCCGCGACAGCATTGGCTGCTGTGTCGCGCGAATAGCCGAGATTGACCAGCGCCGAGACGGCGTCGGTAATCGGCGCCGGCGCCACGCCTTCGCCGAGCTCCTGCTTAAGGCCGATGGTGCCGGAGGCGGTTCCGGCATAGGCCGGCGCCTTGTTCTTCAACTCGGTGACGATGCGCTCGGCCACCTTCTTGCCGACGCCGGGCGCGCGGCTGACCATGGCGATGTCGCGCAGCGCGATCGCATTGGCGAGGTCTGCCGGCGCCAGCGTCGACAGGATGGCCAGCGCCACCTTGGCGCCGACGCCTTGCACATTGCTCATCAACAGCCGGAACCATTCGCGCTCAAGCACCGACTGGAAACCGTAGAGCCGGATCATGTCCTCGCGCACATAGGTCTCGATGAACAGCACCACCGCCTCGCCGGGCGAAGGCAGCGCGGCCAGCGTGCGCGCCGAGCAATAGGCGACATAGCCGACGCCGTGCACATCGACGAGGCAGAAATCCTCCTCGATCTCGTCCAGCGTGCCTTTCAATTTGCCGATCATGCGTGATCCCTCATGCCAGCGCCATCCTGTAGGCGACGCTTTGCCGGTGATGCGCGTGGCAGATGGCGATAGCCAACGCGTCTGCGGCATGTTCGGTGTCGAAAACGGCTTTCGGCAACAGCACCTTTACCATCATGTGGATCTGCTTCTTGTCGCCATGGCCAACGCCGATCACCGCCTTTTTGACGGCATTGGGGGCATATTCGGCCACAACAAGGCCGGCGCGCGCCGGCACCAGCATGGCTATGCCGCGCGCCTGGCCGAGCTTCAGTGTCGCCACCGCATCCTTGTTGACGAAGGTTTGCTCGACGGCCGCTTCCTGGGGCATGGCCGCATGCAGGATCTCGGCCAGCCCGTCATGCAATTGGCAGAGCCGTGTCGCCAGCGCCGCCTTGTCGTCGGAGCGTACAGTGCCGGAGCTGATAAAGCGCAGCGAGTTGCCGAGGCTCTCGACGATGCCCCAGCCGGTGCGCCTCAGCCCCGGATCGATACCGATAATGCGAATCGCTTCCCTCATGCGCGAAGTCTACCTCCGGCGCACAGCGATGTCAGCGAAATGTGAACAAACCGGAAACGGAGGCGTTTAACCTCGAGCAAAAGCCGTGTTCAGCAGCGTGATCTGGTCGGAAACCGGATTGGCGCGGCGGGCGGCGGCAGGCGTCTCGGCAAACGCGCCGCCATAGATCTCTTCGTCCATGCGGCGCACCAGCGCCTGCAGGCGCAGCGAGCGGGTGACGAGGTCGAGGAAATCCTTCGGCAGTTCGCCCCAGCCGACCGCTTCGTCATGCGCCGAGGCGGTGTCGAGACGCACCTTGGATTTTTCCGAAGCGACCTGGTCGCGGGTCATCTCGCCGGAATTTGCCGCCCGCTGCAAAAGCAGCCAGGAGGCGACTTGCATCAACCTTGTGGTCAGCCGCATCGATTCGGCCGCATAGAGCGTCGCCGCCAGCCTGGACAGCTTCTTGGCCTCGGCCCGGCCCTTGCCGTCAAGATACTCGGCTGCCTGTTCGACCAGGCCCATGCCTTCCTGGTAGAGCGGTTTGAAGGATTGGGAGAAAACCCGGCGTTCCGCCAGCTTGATGGTTTTCGCGATGCCCTTCGAAGGCTCGTTCATCGATACGCCCCTGCACTGCCCCGTCGGCTGATTCGGCTTCTCGCCGTCACGCCGGCACCCTAGATGACTGAAGCTTGAAAATGCGCTTCGCCGCCGGCGAAGGCAAGCACATGTTTAACAAACGGTTAACGCCTGCGCAGGGGCGCCAAGCGGACCAAAAGCAGACAAAAAAAGAGCCGCGGATAAGGCGGCTCTCAGGAGTTTAACAGGGAGGCGTCAAACGAAGTGGCTCCAACCACTCGGTAAGAATCCAGATCACTGGATGGACATAGTAAACACCTGTAAAGCTTAATGAACCCTTAACGGCGCGGATATTTCTTGATCGACCGCTGCCCTTCTGTGCCGTATCAGCACAACGGTGCCCTAAGCCTGATCGTCGGCTTGTTCATGCCTTCTTCCACACAGCCGGCAAGGAAATGAAGGCGAACAGCAGCATTGCCGCATAAAACCCCATCGAGGAGGAAGCCAGCACCGGCTCGATCTCCGGATGGCCGGCAAGTTCAAAGTAAAGCCCAATCATCAGTGCGATGCCGCAGATTGCCGTCAGCCAGAAATGCACGACGGCAATCGTCTTTTGCCCGACCGCTGGAAACAGGTGGTAGAAGAAGGCAAACACCGCCGACATCAGCCAGCCCGCCACCATGGTGTGCGCGTGGGTCGGCATCTGCCCATGGTCATTGGAGATCGCCATATGCAGGCCGAGCGCCATGCCGCACAGGGAATAGATGACGGCCAGGGTGAAGAAATTTCGTGCTACGCCTTGCATGGGATACCCTCGTTGGTTGTTGCAGACTTGGTCCGACCGCGCGCGGCCAAAATGGAGCGTCGGTCGCGAGCGGCTTAGTCCCCGCAGGTTTCAGGATCATGCCGCGAAACCAGCCAATGCCGACACGGCGTCTATCCGGCAAATGCCGGGTATTGTGCGGGCTGGCGGTAAAATCCGGCGACGGCGCCACCGCAACAAGCCGGCACCCACGCGGCATCTTCTGGATACATGTACGGAGATAATCCGCCCTCCTTCGGAAGCAGACGCGCGATAGCAGCGTTTACCCCCGGAACGATGCACAAGGAGCGGCAATGGACTGGTATTCTCTCTTCAAATTCCTGCATGTCATGGCAGCGATCCTCTGGCTCGGCGGCGGTTTCGCCATGCTGCTGGTTTCGATACTCGCCGATCGCGACGGCGACGACGAGACGCTGATGGTCATGCTGAGAACGACGGACAAACTCGGCTTGCGTCTGTTCGTGCCGGCGTCTATCGCGACCCTGGCTTCTGGTCTGGTGCTGACTTCGCTATGGACCGGCTTCTCCGACCTTTGGGTCGTCATCGGCCTTTGCGGCTACGCCGCCGCGTTTCTGACCGGTATCCTCGTGCTGAAGCCTTCGTTCGAAAAGCTTGCCACAATGCTTGCCGCGGACGGCATGACCCCGGCTGCCATAGCGTTTGGGCGCCGCATGATACGGATCGTCAAGTTCGATTTCGTCATCATGATCGTCGTCGTCGCCGACATGGTGCTGAAGCCGACCGCGCACGACATCGCCACTCTCGGCGCCATGGCGGTCGTGGTCGTTGGTGGTGCATCGCTGACCTTTGCGAGCGCCCCGCGAACCAAACCGGCAGCCGCCTGAGCGGGATTTAGAGCAGGCCGGCGATCCCGTCCCAAAGCAGCTTGACCGCGACCACGGCCACGGTCGCGTAGGTGAAGGGATAAAAAATCTCCGGCCGCATGCGCCGCACCAGCCAGGCGCCGGCGATGGTGGCCAGCGGCGCCAGCGGCATCAGCACGGCCGACGCCGTCAGGTTGGCGGTGTCGAACTGGCCAAGCGCGAAGTAGGGGATCAGCTTCAGCGCGTTGGTGGCGGCAAAGAAGATCGCCGATGTCCCCGACAGCACCTTCGGATCGAGCCGGATCGGCAGCGCATAGACCTGGAAGGGGGGCCCGCCGACATGGGCGACGAAGCTGGTGAAGCCGGCGACGGTGCCCCAGAAGGCGGCGGCGATGCGGTTGGGCGCCGCCGCATGGTCGGAACCGTGGCGGAACTGGAGATAGAGCCAGCGCAGCACGAAGATCAGCGCGACAGCGCCGACGATCAGCCGCACCATCTCTTCGGTTACGAGCGCTGCCGTCAGCCAGCCGAGCCCAATGCCGATCACCGCGCCCGGCATCATGTCGACCAGCATCTTTCTGTCGTAGACGCCCCACCACGTCCACACCGAAACGATGTCCATCAGGCACAGGATCGGCAGCAGGATGGCCGCCGCCTGCACCGGCGGCATGGCCAGCGCCATCAAAGGCACGCCAACGAAGCCGACAGCGCCGCCGAAGCCGCCTTTCGACAGCCCGACAAGTATCACCGCCGGAATGGCGGCGGCATAAAACCACGGATCGGCGAGCAGACCTGACATGAACTGGAAATGCTGGAGGGAAGACGGTTGCCCTGCAATAGCCCAGAAACCCTTGCGCCGCGACCGGGAAAATGCCGGCCGTGTCGATCAACTGTGCGTAAAGCGACGGTTCCGGATTTACGGCAAGATCGCCGCCGATGCATAAGGGCGCCGTCCGATGCATCAGGTTTTGACCCCAGGTTTTGGCCCCAGGTTTTTGACCCCAGGTTTTTGACAATGAGCGAACCCCACATCCGCCGCGCCGAAGCGGCCGACCTGCCTGCCATCGTAGCCATGCTCGCCGACGATCCGCTTGGCCGCAGCCGCGAGGATGCGACCGAGCCACTCGCCAAGGCCTATCGCGACGCCTTTGCCGCCATCGACGCCGACCCCAACCAGTTTCTTGCCGTGATGACGGATAGCGGCCGAGTCATCGGCACGTTGCAGATCAGCTATCTCGCCGGGCTGTCGCTGCAGGGCGCCTTGCGCGGCCAGATCGAGGCTGTGCGCGTCGCCGCGGACCGCCGCGGCGAACGGCTGGGACAGCGTCTGCTGGAATGGGCGGTCGAACAGTGCCGTGAACGCGGCTGCAAGATTGTCCAGCTGACCACCAACAAGAGCCGCCAGGACGCGCATCGCTTCTATGACCGGCTCGGCTTCAAGGCCAGCCACATCGGCTACAAGCTGGAGCTTAATTCAGTGGCGGCGGACGGCGCCGGATCGGCTGCGCCTTGATGATGGCGGTGCTGGTCTCCGCCTTGTCGGCGATGCGGTCGAGAAGCTTGTCGAGCTCGCCGATGGAGCGCACGTAGAGCCGGGCCACGAAACAGTCGTCGCCGGTGACCTTGTCGCATTCGCCGAATTCCGGGATCTCCTCGATCAGCTTCTGCACGATGTGCAGCTTGCCCGGCAGTGGCCGCACCCGCACGATCGCCTGCAGCGGAAACCCCAGCGCCTCCGGCTCGATCTCGATGGTGAAGGCGCGGATGACGCCGCGTTCCTCGAGCCGCCGGAGCCGTTCCGAGACGCTCGGCGACGACAGCCCGACCTGCTGCGCCAGATCCTTCAACGAAGTCCGCGAATCCAGGATCAGGATGTCGAGAAGCTTTCTGTCCAACTCGTCCAGCATTTTCATCTCCTAGCAAAAGGGCAGCGCGCGCCTTATTAAATAAGGTGTTGTGCGCTTATCACCTTTCATAAGGCATATAAACCCTCAAGGCGGCATGAGATTATGGCCTCAACAGATAGAGGTATTGTCATGGACAACACGGTACGCGGCACGATCGAGATGACGGCGGCGATGACGATCGTCGGCACGATCGGCTGGTTTGTCGTCATGTCGGGCCAGCCCGTCATGGACGTGGTGTTCTGGCGCTGCGCTTTCGGAGCGGTGGCGCTGCTGATCACCTGCGCGGCACTCGGGCTGCTGCGCGGCAGGCTGACGCTGCGCATTGTTGCCATCGCCGCTCTTGGCGGCGCGGCCATTGTCATCAACTGGCTGTTGCTGTTCAGCGCCTTCTCCCGCGCCTCGATCTCGATTGCCACGGCGGTCTACAACACGCAGCCCTTCATGCTGGTCGGCTTCGGCGCGCTGTTCTTCGGCGAGCGGCTGACCCTGGCCAAGCTGACCTGGCTCGGCATCGCCTTCGCCGGCATGCTGCTGATCGTGCAGACAGGGCCCGATGCGGGTGTCGGTTCCGGCATAACCGGCACAGATTATGTCATCGGCATCGTCATGGCGCTCGGAGCGGCCTTCTTCTGGGCTGTCGCGGCAATCGTCGCCAAGAAGCTCAAGGGCACCCCGCCGCATCTGATCGCGCTGATCCAGGTCTGCGTCGGCGTCGTCATGCTGGCGCCCTTCGCCAACCTCTCGCATTTGCCCGCAGATGCCTGGAGCTGGGCCATGCTGGCCACGCTTGGCGTCGTTCACACGGGCCTGGTGTACATATTGATGTACGCCGCCATCCAGAAACTGCCGACGCATCTGCAGGGGTCGCTGTCCTTCATCTATCCTGTCGTGGCGATCCTGGTCGATGTCATGGCTTTCGGCCACCGGCTGCATCCGGCCCAGCTCGTCGGCGCCGCCGCGATCCTGGTCGCCGCCGCCGGCATGAACCTCGGCTGGACTTTGTGGAAAGCCAAACCAACGGTCGAAAGCCCGCAAGCCGTCAAATGAGCGGCAGAGCGTCTTCTTGCGGGCTATCGTAAACCAAAGCCATCTCATCGATCCCCGCCCGCCTGTTCAAGGCGGGCGCTTTGTTCTATGCCGCAATGCAACCATCTTCGCCCGGCATAGGCGAAACCCGGGATCGAAAGCCATGAACGACGCAACACCCCCCAACCGCTGCCGCATCGTGCTGATCGCACCCAAGGACGCTCCGGCGCAGCGCATTGCGGCTGCCTTCGACGGCGGTGATATCGCTTCCCTGATCCTGCCTGAGAACGGCATGGACGAGGCTGCCTTCCAGGCCTTCGCAGAACAGATCGTACCGGCCGCGCAAGCGGCCGGCATCGCCGTCATCATCGCCGGCGATACCCGCATTGCCGGCCGTGTCCAGGCCGACGGCATTCATGTCGAGGTTTCCAAGGACGCGCTCGCCGAGACCATCGAACACTTCCAGGGCAAGATGATGGTCGGCGCCGGCGGCGCCAAGACGCGCGACGACGCGCTGGAACTCGGCGAAACCAGGCCCGACTACATCTTCTTCGGCCGCTTCGGCTACGACAACAAGCCGGAACCGCATCCGCGCAACCTGTCGCTCGGGCAATGGTGGGCGGACGTGATTGAGATCCCTTGCGTCGTCATGGCCGGTTCCGCCATCGCTTCGGTAGAAGCGGTGGCCGCCACTGGCGCCGAGTTCGTGGCGCTGTCCAGCGCCGTCTTGGCCGAAGGCGCCGATCCGAAGGCGGCGATTGCCGCCGCCAATGCGCTGCTCGACCAAACCGCGCCGCGCTTCGAGGGCTGACGTGCGCCGACCTGGACTTCCTCTGGCGGTTCTCGTTGCGGCCTTGATGAGCGGGGCAGCGATCGCGGCGGAAACCGTTCCGCTGCCGCAGCCGAGGCCGGACACCAGCGCGCCCGCCCTCAGCGTGCCGGATGCGGTCGCCCCCGATACGGGTGCCCCGAAAGCCGGTGCCACGGATTCCGGCGTCCATATCGAAAAGCCGATCGACACCCCGCTGCCGCAGCCCGCGACAACCGCGCCGCTGCCGTCGGCCGACGCGATCAACCCAGAGCGTTTCGGCGCCAAGCCGGCGGACCCCGCCTATGGCGCTTTCCAGCGCGGTCTTTACAAGACCGCCTACAATCTGGCGCTGGTGCGGGCCAAGAATGGCGACCCGGCGGCGCAAACGCTGGTGGCCGAGATCCTGTCGCGCGGGTTGGGCGTGCCGCTCAACCCAGCGGAAGCCGCCAAATGGTATGCGCAGGCCGCCGAGCAGGGGATTCCTGAATCGCAGTTCCAGTATGCGCTGATGCTGCTCGACGGCCGCTACGTCAAGAAGGACGAGAAGGGAGCTTATGCGTTGATGCAGGCCGCCGCCGAGGCCGGCAACCGGCTGGCGCAGTTCAACTTCGCGCAATTGCTCGTGCAGCCGGATCCGGGCGCCGCCGGCTTCGCCAGGGCTGTGCCTTATTATGAGCGTGCCGCGGCGACAGGGCTTGCCGACGCCCAGTATGCGATGGCGCAGGTTTATGCCAATGGCGTCGGCGGCAAAACCCGCGACGATGCAAAGGCCCGCAGCTTGCTGGCACAGGCTGCCAGGCAGAACTACGACACCGCGCAGATCGATCTTGCCGCCTGGATGATCGAGGGCCGGGGCGGTGTTCGCGACCTGAAATCCGGCTTCAACTGGATGAAGCAGGCAGCTGAAGGCGGCAATGTCGCTGCCCAGAACCGGTTGGCAAAGCTCTATATGGGCGGCATCGGAACCGACCCCGACCTGATCCTGGCCGGGGCCTGGTATGTGGTCGCCCGCCGCGCCGGCCTTATCGATCCGGAGATGGACGATTTCCTGCAAGGGCTGACCGACGATCAGACAAAGCAAGCCTTGCAGAAGGCCAACCGCCTGCCCTGACACGCAACGTCACTGTGTATGATCCAGCACAACCTTGCCGAAGGGAGAGCCGTGTTCGAGATGGCGAAAGGCCTGCGCTGCCTCTGCCCATGGGAAGACCCGGTCGATCACCGGCCGCAGCCGATTGACGGCGAGCGCCCGGTTCATCGCTTCGAAGGACTCGCGCGAGCCGACCGGTATGCCGCGTGCTTTCACCTGGCGTCGGAAGATGTCGAGCGGATTGATCACCCCTTCGCTGCCGCCGAGATAGCCGATGACGTTGATCTGGGCGCCGCGCGCCGACGCCTTGAGCGACTGCGCGAAACTTTGGGGACCACCGACTTCGATGATGTGGTCCGCGCCACGGCCATCGGTCAGCGCCAGCACGGCCGACGACCAGTCCGGATTGTCGCGGTAGTTGATGCCGTGATGCGCGCCGAGCTCTTTGGCCCGGACAAGTTTCTCATCGCTACTCGACGTAACGACGACCCGCGCGCCGGCCGCCTTCGCGAACTGCATGGCAAACAGCGATACGCCGCCCGTGCCGAGGCTGAGCACGGTCTCGCCCGGCTTGAGGTTGCCTTCCGTAAACAAGGCATGCCAAGCGGTGACGGCGGCGCAAGGCAATGTCGCCGCCTCTACGTCGCTGAGATGCGCCGGCGCGATGACAGCCGCCTGTTCGTCCAGCCGGGCGAATTCGCTCAGCAAACCGTCGATCGGGCCGCCGCGCTGGTAGAAGGTTCGGCCATGGCGAAGCTGCCGCCGACCCATCGCTGCCAGAACGTGCCGCAGACCCGGTCGCCAACCTTGAAGCGGCTGACCTCGGGGCCAAGCCCGACGACCTCGCCGACGCCGTCGGAAAGCGGCACCAGCGGCAAGGGGAATGTCGTGTGATAGCTGCCGCGCGCGATCTCGACATCGCGATAGTTGAGCGCCGTCGCCTTGACGCGGACGATCATCTCCTGACGGCCGGGCTCCGGCATTGGTCGTTCGACCATCTTGAGATTGTCGATGCCGCCCGGCTGCTGCAGTTCGATTGCCTTCATTGTCGTCGTCCTTTCGTTTGAAAGGAAAATTGCTTGCCAGGCGATGGATTTCAAATTCATAATGTTTACAATGATTATGCTTACGAGACATGGTTCTAGCTATGCTTGAGGAATTGCGCACGCTCGCCCTGTTTGCCGAGGAGGGCTCGATCCAGAAGGTCGCCCGGCGCCTGCCGCTGACGCAGCCGGCTGTGACCCGGCAAATCCAGCGGCTGGAGGACATGCTTGGCACGACGCTGCTCGACCGCCGGCAAAAGCCGCCGCGACTGACGCCGACGGGGCTGGAAGTGCTGGCGCGCGGACGCGATATCATCGCTTCCGTAGAAGCGCTGAAATCCTTCGCCGGAAAGACCGAGCCGGAAGGACTGTTCCGCCTGGGTCTCGCCCATGGCCTCTCGGACCGCGACATCGCCGGGGCCATCGCCAACGCCGCGGCGGCGTTCCCGAAAGTGTCGCTACGGCTCAAGACCGGCTGGAGCGCCGAACTGATCGATCAATTCGAACGCGGCGAGCTCGATGTGACGATTGTTCTGCGATCGTCGGACAAGCCAGGTCCGGAAGCGCTTGGCACTGAACGTCTTGGCGTCATAGCTGCGTCCACCGTCGCCGATCCGGAAGACGGTGGCCGGACACCCATGCCGTGGGTGCTTAGTCCGGCACCTTGCGACGCGCGCCAGAAGCTCACGTCCGTTCTGGTCGGCGGAAGGCGTTATTTCGAGATCGCGGCGGAGATACAGGATCCGGCCTTGCAGATGGAATGGGTCCGTCGGGGGCACGGCCTTGGGCTAGTGCCGTTGCGTCTTGCAAGGCGCGGACTTCCCGACGGCCTCATGCTGGTCAACACGGAAGATGTCGACCTTTCCTTGCAGGTCGCCGCACTTCGTTCGCCTCATCTCAACCGGCAGACTGAGGCTGCGGACGCCATCGTCGAGGCCGTCGGCAAAGTCATTGCGGCCCAGGTTTGAGGCTACCAGCCCTTGTCGGGCGATCTGGCATCCCTTGCCTCTCCTGCCGATTTGTGGTCTTGGGAGCCCGAAATCGCTTATCCAGCGACCATCCTCATATCAACGGCCAAGCCGTTGCTAGCATCCCGGATCAATCTCATCATGGCCAAGATCAATGGCAACGAAATCCGTCCCGGCTATGTCATCGAGCACGATGGCGGCCTTTGGGTGGCGGTCAGGACCAACACCGTCAAGCCCGGCAAAGGCGGCGCCTACAACCAGGTCGAACTTAAGAACCTGATCAACGGCACCAAGCTCAACGAGCGCTTCCGCTCAGCGGAGACCGTCGAGCAGATCCGGCTCGATCTGAAGGATTTTTCCTTCCTCTACGCCCAGGACGACGCGCTGGTGTTCATGGACACGCAGAGCTACGAGCAGCTCGAGCTGGCGAAGGATTTCGTCGGCGACCGCGCCGCCTTCCTGCAGGACGGCATGATGGTGACGGTCCAGCTCTATGAGGACAGGCCGATCGGCATTTCGCTGCCCGACCAGGTGACGCTGACCATCACCGAGGCCGACCCGGTGGTGAAGGGCCAGACGGCCGCGTCCTCGTACAAGCCGGCGGTGCTGGAAAACGGCATCCGCGTGCTGGTGCCGCCATTCATCGGCGCCGGCGAACGCATCGTCGTCGACACCAACGAACTCACCTACGTGCGCCGCGCAGACTGACGCGTAGGCAGGAACAGATACGATGGCACGCTCCGCACTTCTCAATGTCATGGTCCAGGCCGCCATGAAGGCCGGCCGCTCGCTGTCGCGCGACTTCGGCGAGGTGCAGAACCTGCAGGTGTCGATGAAGGGACCGGGCGACTATGTCAGCCAAGCCGACCGCAAGGCCGAGGACATCCTGTTTGCCGAACTGTCGAAGGCGCGGCCGGGCTATGCCTTCCTGATGGAAGAGCGCGGCATGATCGCAGGGGACGACGACCAGCACCGTTGGATCGTCGACCCGCTCGACGGCACCACCAATTTCCTGCACGGCATTCCGATCTTTTCCATCTCGATCGCGCTGGAGCGACAGGGCCAGTTGGTCGCCGCCGTCATCTACAATCCGGCAATGGATGAGCTCTACACCGCCGAGCGCGGCGGCGGCGCCTTCATGAACGATCGCCGGCTGCGCGTTGCCGGCCGCAGCAAGCTCACCGACTGCGTCATCGGCTGCGGCGTGCCGCATCTCGGCCGCGGCCAGCACGGCAATTTCCTCGTCGAGTTGCGCAATGTGATGGCCGAGGTCTCGGGCGTGCGCCGCCTGGGTTCCGCGGCGCTCGATCTCGCTTATGTCGCGGCCGGCCGCATGGACGGCTTTTGGGAAACCGGCCTGTCGGCCTGGGACATTGCCGCCGGCCTGCTGCTGATCCGCGAGGCCGGTGGCTTCGTCTCCGACATGGATGGAGGCCAGGATATGCTCGAGGCGGGTTCGCTCGTCGCCGGCAACGAGGTCATCCAGCGCGCGCTGCTCAAGGCGGTGAAGAAGCCGCTTTCGGCGCGCTGATCACTTGGCATGCCGGCGCGGCGTGCTGAAGCGCCGCGGTCGCAAAACCGCAATCAAAGCTTGAAATACTGCCCGGCGGCCGCCCAGATAAGGGTGACGCAGGATTTTTTATGACGAGCATACCTTCACTATCCTCGCGAGAAGCGCAGCCAGACCAGCCAGTTGAAATCCCTTATGTCGGGCGTTGGCACTACTCGCGTGCGGAGATGATCGCCGATGGCATCGTCCATGCGGTCGGCATCGTGCTGGCGATAGCAGCCGGCTCGGCCTTGCTGGCACTGGCCGCCTTCCATGCCGGTCCCGGCGAATACATCGCCGCCGCCTTCTTTGTGGTGTCGCTGCTGACTGTGCTGTCGATTTCGCTGACCTACAATCTGTGGCCGGTGACGTCGCCGGCGAAGTGGATCTTGCGGCGCTTCGATCATGCGGCGATCTACCTCCTGATCGCCGCGACCTACACGCCCTTTCTGGCCCAGCTCGACGGCTCGCCGCTGGCGCTGCCGATGATTGTCCTTGTCTGGACCGCTGCTTTGACCGGCATTGCCATGAAAGTGTTCCTGCCCGGCCGCTTCGACCGTCTGGCCATTGTCTTCTATCTCGCCATCGGCTGGAGCGGCGTCGTCCTGGTCAAGCCGCTGGTGGCGACGTTGCCGACGACTTCGATCGCGCTGATTGTCGCCGGCGGCATCGTGTACTCCTGCGGCGTCATCTTCTTCGCCTGGAAACGCCTGCGCTTTCACAATGCCCTCTGGCACGGCTTTGTCGTCACCGGCGCCGGGCTGCATCTTGCCGCCATGGTCGACTGCCTGGTCGTCAACCGCCTCTGAACGGCGTGGTGCGGCCCGACAGTCGGGCAATATTGCCAAGCGCCATTCAATTTGGTCACAATTCCGTTTAGAGTCGCGAATTACGTGATCGGCGGCACTGGAGCAGTTCCAGGGAAGTATGAGCGGCTTCCCGTTCGGAATTGCGTCAAGGCAAATAGAGCATCGGAAACGGGGCACGGATGGCTTTTCTCAGATCCTTCGGCGTGGGCAGGCGTTCTGATGTCCTGATGTACGATCCGCACAAACTGTCGAGCCCGCAGGTCTTCCTCCTGACCATGGTCATCTTCCTGGTCATCGTCGCCTTCATCGCCGCCATCCTCACCCGCCAGATCTCGACCGCTTTCGGGAGCAATCCCGGCCTCAATGGCCTCATCGTCGGCGTCCTTGTGGTCGGCATCCTGCTCGCCTTCGCCCAGGTCGGACGACTGTTTCGCGAAGTGCGCTGGGTCAATTCCTTCCGCGCCGGTTCCGAAACCACCGAGCCGGTGCTGCTGGCGCCGATGAAGGCGATGATCGGCCGCTCCTCGACGGTCGCCTTCTCGACGTCTTCGATGCGCACCATGCTGGATTCGATCGCCACCCGCCTCGACGAAAGCCGCGACACCTCGCGCTATCTCGTCGGGTTGCTGGTGTTCCTCGGTCTGCTCGGCACCTTCTGGGGCCTGCTCAACACCATCGGCTCGATCCGCGAAACCATCGAATCGCTCGATCCCGGCACCGGCGACGCCGCCGCCGTGCTCGATTCGCTGAAGCAGGGGCTGTCGGCGCCGCTGGCCGGCATGGGTACGGCCTTTTCGTCCTCGCTGTTCGGCCTTTCCGGGTCGCTGGTGCTAGGCTTCCTCGACCTGCAGGCCGGCCGCGCGCAGACCCGCTTCTATACCGAGCTTGAAAACTGGCTGTCCTCGGTCACCGATCTCTCCTCCGACATCGCCGTCGCCGACCCGGCCAAGACTGAATCCTCCGACGAGATCCGGGTCCTGTCGGAACGGCTGCGCAGCATGCAGGAAAGCGGCGGCGGCTCCAATCCGCGCGTCGCCACCGCCATGGCCAATCTCGCCGACGGCATTTCCGGACTGGTCAAGAACATGCGCTCCGAGCAGCAGATCATGCGCGACTGGGTCGAGGCCCAGTCGGACGAGCAGAAGGCGATGCGCAACACGCTGGAAAAGATCGCCGACGCGCTGAAGAAACCCGGGGTCCACTAGCATGGCTCTCGCCAGGGGCCGGCGCACCGATCGCCGGATCGACTATTGGCCGGGCTTCGTCGACGCGCTGTCGACGCTGCTGCTGGCCATCATGTTCCTGCTCACCGTTTTCGTGCTGGCGCAGTTCCTGCTCGGACGCGAACTCTCCGGCAAGGATACGGCGCTCACGCGCCTCAACTCGCAGATCAACGAACTGACGCAGTTGCTGGCGCTGGAGCGCTCGAGCGCGCAGGACAAGGACGATTCGCTGGCCAATCTGCAGGCGTCGCTGTCGGCGGCGGAAGCTGAGAAGAGCCGGCTCGAGCAGTTGCTGGCGCAAGGCGCCGGCGCCGGCGACGCCGCCAACCAGCGCGCCGCGGAGGTCGGCGGCGAACTCGACAGCCAGCGCCAGATCAGCCAGCAGGCGCTGAGCCAGGTCGAGATCCTGAACCAGCAGATCGCGGCACTGCGCAAGCAGATCGGCGCGCTCGAGGACGCCCTCAATGTGTCCGAAACGCGCGACCGCGATTCCAACACCAAGATCGCCGATCTCGGCCGTCGGCTCAATGTCGCGCTGGCGCAGCGCGTGCAGGAACTGAACCGCTACCGCTCCGACTTCTTCGGCCGCCTGCGCGAAATCCTCGCCGACCGCGAGAACATCCGCATCGTCGGCGACCGCTTCGTCTTCCAGTCGGAAGTTCTGTTCCCGACCGGGTCGGAAGTGATCAACGATGCCGGCAAGGTCGAGATGAAGAAGCTCGCCGATGCCATCATCGAGTTGCAAAAGGAAATCCCGCCCGAGATCAACTGGGTGCTGCGCGTCGACGGCCACACCGACAACAAGCCGCTGTCCGGCGCCGGCCGCTATCGCGACAATTGGGAATTGTCGACGGCGCGTTCGACCTCGGTGGTCAAATACCTGATCGAGAACGGCGTGCCCGCCAACCGGCTGGTTGCGGCCGGCTTCGGCGAATTCCAGCCGCTCGACCCCGCCGACACCGAAGACGCCCGCAACAAGAACCGACGCATTGAACTGAAGCTCACCGAACGGTGATTTTCAGTCACGCGAAATTGTTTGCCGGCTCAACTCTAGGGCGCAACGCCAGGTCGGCAAGGCCTGAAAACATTATCTTTCTTTAATTACACTTCGCGTTTCCGGGCTCCTACTTTGACGCGCAGGGCCGAGAACCGCCGGCGATGCCTCCCATCGCGACGCGACGGAACCGGACGGCCCGCTTCCGGAAGGCGGAGCGAAAGCGCTTGCCCCTTCCATAGCAGGAGGAGACGCACATCATGCGCTCTTTGAAGACTCTCAGGACCGCAACCCTCACGACACTTCTGATCACTGTTCCACTCGCCGGCGCCTATGCCGCCGGACATCACAAGGGCGCCCTCGACGCCAGCGACCCGACCGACATGACCGGTCCGCGCGTGACCGGCCTGATCGAGCAGGTGCGGGGCGTCGAACAGGGCATCACGGATGCGCGCGAGACGAAGGGCATCTCGACCTCGGAAGCGCAGTGGCTGCATCTGCGTGCTGCGCATATCGGCCAGGCCGCCGAACGGGTCGCCGCTTCGGACCATGGCCGGATCCCGGCCGCGCAATATCACGATCTGCTGCGCCGCCTCGACAATGTCGATCAGAGGCTGATGTCCGACACCGGCAGCGGCTTCATGATCGGTGATGGCTCCGACAGCGGAAATTATCCGAACGGCTGAGATCCGCTCTGATATCTCCAGGAATGAGGAAGGGACTGTCTGACGCCCCCGGATCTGGCTCCGAGGGCGTCTTTTTTGTCACCAGCCCAGCCACAGCGCAGCGAGGGCCAGCACCGCCGGCACGGTCTGAATATAGAGGATCTTCCGGCTGGCAGTCGCCGCGCCATAGAGGCCGGCGACGGCGATGCAAAGCAGGAAGAACACCTTGATCTGGAATCCGGCTGCGCCGAGATAGAGGCCCCAGATCAGCCCGGCGGCAAGGAAGCCGTTGTAGAGCCCCTGATTGGCGGCGAGCACCTTCGATGCGCTGGCGAAGTCCGGCTTGAGGTTGAACGCCCTGTGCCCGCGCGGTGTGTCCCACGCCACCATCTCCAGATAGACGATGTAGAGGTGGATCAGGGCCACCAGCCCGACCAGGATATTGCCGATCATCTTAGTCTCCCCTGCATGGCGGTGTTCCACCGCCAGCCAGCATCCCACGCACAAACTCATCGGCGCAAGCTGCATCGGCGAAAGCCACCTTTGAGGGTTGCCAATCCTGGCGCGTTGGTATCTTTTCCCGCGGTCCAAAACGCGGAACCTGCCATGTCTTTTCAGAAGCTCGATGATCTCGGCCACAAGCTCGAAGCGCTGGAACATGCGCTCGCTATCCTCGGCGCCGACGAGGCGACCCACATGGCCGTCGGCGGCGGCGAGAAGCGCGCCGAAGCCATGTCGTCCCTGGCCGGGATGCTGCATATCAGGGCTACCGCGCCGGAGATCGCCGACTGGCTCGCCGCCGCCGAACAGGAGGCGCTGAACGAGGAGCAGCAGGCGGCGGTCCGCGAACTGCGTCGCCAATACACCAACCTGACCTGCCTGCCGGTCGAATTCGTCGAGCGCCAGACGGTCGCGCGCATGCGCTCGGAGCAACTCTGGCGCGACCTGCGCGGCAAGAACGACTGGGCCGGATTCCTGCCGGCGCTCGAAGGTGTCATCGCGCTGGTGCGCGAGGAAGCCGCCCTGCGCGCCGACGCGCTCGGCCTCGATCCCTACGACGCGCTGATGGAGCAATACGATCCTGGCAACCGCGCCGCCGACATCACGCCGGTCTTCACCGAGCTGAAGACTTTCCTGAAGGGCTTCGTGCCGGAAGCCCTGGCCGCGCAGGAAGCGCGCCTGGCCAAGCATCCCGTGAAGCCGCTCTCCGGCAGCTATGCGATCGACCGGCAGCGCGAGCTTGGTCTCGCCATGATGGCTTCGGTCGGCTTCGACCTCACCCACGGTTCTCTGTCCGTATCGCACCATCCCTTCTGCGGCGGCGTGCCGAGCGACGTGCGCATCACCACCCGCTACAAAACGTCCGACTTCCTGTCGGCCTTGATGGGCGTGCTGCACGAGACCGGCCATGCGCTCTACGAGCAGAACCTGCCGAAGGCCTGGGCGCACTGGCCGCTCGGCAAGGCGCGCGGCATGGCGGTGCATGAAAGCCAGAGCCTGTTCGTCGAGAAACAGGTCGGCCGCAACCCCGAATTCTGGCGCTGGGCGCTGCCCGTGGTCGAAAAGCATCTCGGCGAAGCCTGGTCGCTCGACGACATCCTGCCGCATGTGCACCGGGTCGAGCGCGGCCTGATCCGCGTCGACGCGGACGAGGTAACCTACCCGCTGCATGTCATCCTGCGCTACGAGTTGGAGCAGGAGCTGGTCTCGGGGCGGCTGCAGGCGGCCGACCTGCCCGAAGCCTGGGACGCCAAGATGCGGGAGTATCTTGGCCTTTCGACCATCGACAACCCAGCCGACGGACCGATGCAGGACGTGCATTGGCCAGGCGCCGCCTTCGGCTATTTCCCGTCCTATACGCTGGGCGCCATGATGGCGGCGCAGCAATGGGCTGCGCTGACGCGCGACCATCCTTCAGCCGACAGCGATCTCGCCAGGGGCAATTTCGCCGCCATCAATGACTGGCGCCGCGACAAGATCTGGTCGCAGGGATCGCGCTGGTCGACGCCCGAACTGCTTGAGCGCGCCACCGGCGAGAAACTGAATGCCGCGCATTTCACCGAGCATCTCCGCAAGCGGTATGGTCCCGCCAGATTGCGGGTTGCTACTCCGCGGCACCCCTGAAGGCGCTTGCTCCGGTTTCGAACTGCAGCTTGGCCAGCCTTGCATAGATTCCGCCCTTGGCGACCAGGCTCTGGTGCGTGCCTTCCTCGACGATGCGGCCGCCATCCATGACCAGGATGCGGTCGGCCTTCAGCACGGTCGCCAGCCGGTGGGCGATGACGATGGTGGTGCGGCCCTGCATCAGCCGTTCCAGCGCCGTCTGCACCAGCGTTTCGCTTTCGGCGTCGAGCGCCGACGTGGCCTCGTCGAGCAGCAGGATCGGCGCGTCGCGCAGGATGGCGCGGGCGATCGCCACGCGCTGGCGCTGGCCGCCGGACAAGGTCACACCGCGCTCGCCGACCTGGCTGTCGTAGCCCTTGTCGAGCCTGAGGATGAACTCGTCGGCCAGCGCGTCCCTGGCGGCGGCCTCGATCTCGGCATTCGTCGCGCCCGGCCGGCCAAAGCCGATATTGTCGCGCGCGCTTGCCGCAAAGATGGTGACATCCTGCGGCACGATCGCAATGCGCTCCCGCACTTCAGCCGGATCGGCTTCGCGCACGTCGACGCCGTCAATGGCGATGCGGCCAGTTTCTGGATCGTAGAAGCGCAGGATCAGCGAAAAGACGGTGCTCTTTCCGGCGCCCGACGGGCCGACGATCGCCACCGTCTCGCCGGGCTTGACCTGAAAACTCAAGCCGTGGACGGCGGCACGGTCCGGCCTTGCCGGGTAGGAGAAGGAGACGTCGTCGAAACTGATCGCGCCTGTCGCCTTGGCGGGCAGCGGCAGCGGATTGGCCGGCGGTTGAATCGCCGGCGTCTCGTCGAGTATCTCGGTCAGCCTTTCGGCCGCACCCGCCGCCTGGGCAAGCTCGCCCCAGACTTCCGACAGTGCGCCCAGCGCGCCTGCGGCAAACACGGAGTAAAGCAGGAACTGGCCGAGCGTGCCGGGCGACATCGTGCCGGCAAGCACGTCACGCGAGCCGAACCACAACATCGCCACGACCGAGGAAAAGATCATGAAGATGGCAAAGAAGGTGAGCAGCGAGCGGGAGAAGATCGACGAGCGCGCCGCCTGGAAGGCGGCTTCCACCGCGGCCGAGAACCGCCCGGTGACCAGCGTCTCGTTGGTGAACGCCTGCAGCGTGCGCACCGCGCCGATCTGCTCGCTGGCATAGGCGGTCGCTTGCGCCAGCGTGTCCTGCGCCTGCCGTGACCGGCGCCTCACCGAACGGCCGAACGCGACCAGCGGCAGCACGATGAGCGGAATGGCCGCGATCACCAGGCCCGACAGTTTCGGGCTGGTGACGACCATCATCGCCACCGCGCCAAGGCCGAGGATGACGTTGCGCAACGCCACGGAGGCGGTGGCGCCGACGGCGGATTTCACCTGCGTGGTGTCGGCGGCAAGCCGCGAGACGATCTCGCCCGACTGGGCGGTGTCGAAGAAGGACGGCGAAAGCGTCGTGACATGCGAAAACACGTCGCTGCGGATGTCGGCAACGACCCGCTCGCCGAGCGTGATGACGAAGTAGTAGCGTCCGGCCGATGCCGCCGCCAGAATGGCTGCCATCGCCACCAAAGCAGCGAAATATTCGGCGATGAAGACGGTGCCGGAAGCGCTGAAACCGTGGTCGATCATGCGCCGCACGGCCAGCGGCAGCGCCAGCGTCGTCGCTGCGGCGATTGCGAGCGAAATGAGGGCGCCTATGACCAGTTTGCGGTAGCGGAATATGTAGGGATATAGGCGCCTGAGCGGCCCGAGCGAGCGCCTGCGCCCGTCTTGCTCGCCGCTGATGTCCGCCATGACCGTTTCCTCTGGCCGCTCCAGGTGGGCGCGTTCAATATGCGCCTGCCGTGGCCTTGTGATTCAATTCCGGCTGATGTATAGGCTCGCCGACCGTTTTAGAAGCCGTGGCTTTTCAATAGCTGCGGCTTCGAGTTTTAAAAAAGGGGCGCATCGACGCAGGCCGCGGGCCCGTCTGTAGCGCCGCAAGCCAGGAAGCACGACAATGAAGGCCGATATCCATCCCGACTACCACACCATCAAGGTCGTCATGACCGATGGCACCGAATACTCGACCCGTTCGACCTGGGGCAAGGAAGGCGATACGATGAACCTCGATATCGACCCGACCACGCACCCGGCCTGGACCGGCGGCCAGCAGACCCTGCTCGACCGCGGCGGCCGCCTGTCGAAGTTCAAGAAGCGCTTCGAAGGGTTCGGCCTTTAAGCCTATCGGCTTTCGCAGATCAGGAACCCGCCCTTGTGGCGGGTTTTTTGTTCAGCGGATCGTGGCGCGGACGAAATCGCCTTTGATGACGATCGAGGGTTTGGCACCGGAAGTGTTGGCAAGCGAACTGTCGACGAAGGACGCCGACGCGGTCACCGAGTAGCTGATTTGAACCTGCCTGCCGAAGGTCAGCGTGGCATCCAGCGCCTTGCCGGCAATGGCGAAAGTCTCGTCCTTCCGGATGCTGCCATAGGCGAGATTGGCCCTCAGCGCCTCGCCCTTGAGATCGATGCGTGAAGCATGCCCTTCGAGCGAAACATCGGCCGCCTTGCCGGTAATGGCGATGCTGGAGAAATTCCCCGTCATACTGGCCAGCAAGGCCGCCTGGTCGATCGACACCGAACTCTCGGGCGCAATGTTGGCGTTGATCTCGACCCTGCAATCCGAAGGGTCCAGCCAGGACGACGGAGCGACATTGATGCGCAACGTCGAGGCCTCTCGCTTCATGTCGCTGGCGGTGCGGCAGTCATTAGCGAACCAGGACGAATACCAGCTGGCAAACCAGCCCTCGCGGCGGCTGCCGATCGTCGCCTGGTAGGGTTCTGCACCTGAAGTGGTCAGCTTGACCGAGCTTGCCTCGCCGGTGATGATGATGGCGGTAACACCGACGAGATCGAGCGTCTTTGCGGCATCACCGGCCACCGGCGGTGCCAGGGCAACTGCGGCAAAGGGCAGCAAGACGAGAATTGCGGATTCATCATTGTCTCCGATCATGGGTGGGCGGTCGCGAAAGGACCGCGGCGTTGCCCAGATGATCCGAGACGTCGATTTTCGCGACCTCGATCACGATCCGGGACGACCGTGAACGCAATCCAGGTCATTGTCGGCCGCCCGGTCCATCGTCGGCCGCTTTGGAACCACGCTTGCGATCATGATCTTCATTCCCTTGCCATTCGTCGTTGCCCTGCTGCTCGTCATCCTGCTCGTGCAGATGATCCGCCGAAACGAGGCCGATCTGCGCGAAAACATATTTTTCATGCTGCTGATGGCTGCCTACGCCTTGCAGTCGGTGCTGATCGGTATCCGCTGGGGCTACGAAGTCAGGGCAATCATGCCTTTCCAGGCGGTGTTGGCGACATTGATCGCGCCGCTTGCCTGGATAGCTTTTAGCGGTCTGGCGAGGGAACGCTCGCGGCATCGCCTGGCTTCGCTGTGGCCGCATCTGTTGCCGGCCTGTCTTGTGGCCCTGCTGCTGATCTTCTGGCGCGAGCCGGTAGGCCCCGTGATCATGCTGGTCTTCCTGTGTTATGGCGTCACCCTTCTTTGGCTTGCGCGGGTCGGGCCGGACGGCCTTGCCGAGTCGCGTCTGGACGGTGTCTTGCGCTCCTACCGGGCGCTGCTGGTGACGACGCTGGCGATCCTGGCCTCGCCGGTCACCGACATCATCATCAGCCTCGACCTCGAATGGACCGGCGGTGCCCATTCCGGCGCGGTGATTGCCGCCGGCAATGTGCTGGCGCTGCTGCTGCTTGGCGGTGCAGCCGCGGTGGCCAGCGAAACCGCGCCTCTGGATGACGATGAAGACGATGGGCCGCAAGCCACGCCACGGGCGACGAGCGAGGATTCCGCGGTCGCAGCGGCCGTCGACGCGCTGATGCAGTCAAAAGAACTCTACAGGGACGTTGACCTCAACCTCGGCCGTATCGCCAGGCGCCTCGGCCTGTCGGCGCGGCAAGTGTCGTCGGCGGTCAACCGCATCCACGGATCGAGCGTGTCGCAATATGTCAACAACCAGCGCATCGGCGAAGCCTGCCGCCTGCTGGCGGCCAGCGACGAACCCATCACCCGCATCATGTTCGACGCCGGGTTTCTCAGCAAATCGAACTTCAACCGCGAGTTCCTGCGCGTGACAGGCTTGAGCCCGAAGGCTTGGCGGCTGGAGCATCGGCCGTCGAAGCGAAATCTCGCGGCCATGCCGTTGCCAGGCGAGACAAAATGAAGGCGGGCGACACCGGTCAGGCGCCGACTAATTCCCGCAACGCCATGCGCTTGTAGGCGGCGACCAGCCTGTCGCCCTCCTGCCGGTCGACCGAGATCGCCAGCCGCACGGCAGCCTCGCCCATCTGCCAGACCAGAAACGCTGTGGTCTCCAGCGCCACCGGATCGGCGCCGGGATGCAGCCGCTTCAGCACCATGGTCAGGAATTCGGCATTCGCCCGGCTGTCGGCGAGTTCGAGCTGGCGCAGCGCCTTGTCGGCCTGCGTGCCCGACCAGATGTCGCGCATCACCGGCTCGGCCAGGAACAGCTGATAGTAGATATCCACCAGCTCCGAAAACGCCTGCCGCAGGCCCTCGGCGTCGACGACATCCTTGAGCGCCGAGGAGATGCAGGCCTGGCTTTCGGCGGTGTAGCGCTCGGCCAGCGCCCAGACGATCGCCCGCTTGTCGGGAAAGAACTGGTAGAGCGAGCCGATCGACACCGCGGCCCGCTCCGCCACCTCGCCCATGCGCATGGCGTCGCTGCCTTGCTCGGCAATCAGCGCCGAGGCTGCGGCCAGCATGCGCTCGACCCGCTCGCGGCTGCGCTGCTGGGTGGGCGCCCGTCGCGGCGATGCGACCTGCTCCTGGGCAGATGCGGGCGTTGCTGTGTCTTCCATGACGGCCTCCGGTCTCGACAAAATCTGCCAACAAACGGCTTGACTCGCAAAATACGAGGGTTTATCACGTTTTGCAAATGTGAGGATTACTCACATTTGCAAACAAAGGAAAACCCCAATGACTAACACCAAACCAGTCCTGATCCTCGGTGGCACTGGCAAGACCGGCCGTCGCCTCGCCGAGCGGCTGACCTCACAGGGCATTCCCGTGCGCATCGGCTCGCGTTCCGGCAGCCCCCGCTTCGACTGGGAGGTTCCGGCGACCAGGGAGCCTGCGATGCAGGGCGTGGGCGCCGTCTACATCAGTTACTATCCCGACATCGCCGTGCCGGGCGCCGCCGAGACCGTCGGCGCCTTCGCCAGGCTTGCGGTAGCAAATGGCGTCACCCGCATGGTGCTGCTCTCCGGCCGCGGCGAGACCGAAGCCCAGCGCGCCGAAGAGATGGTCAAAGCCTCGGGCGCTGACTGGACGATCCTGCGTTGCGCTTGGTTTTCGCAGAATTTCAGCGAAGGTTTTCTCGTCGAGTCCTTGCGGCAAGGCGAAGTGGCTTTGCCTGTCGGCCCTGTTGGCGAGCCCTTCGTCGATGTCGACGACATCGCCGATGCTTCCTTCGTTGCGCTGACCGAACCGGGTCATGTCGGCCAGCTCTATGAGTTGACCGGGCCGCGGCTGCTAAGCTTCGCCGACGCGGTTGCCGAGATCGCCAAGGCGACCGGCCGCGACATCCGCTATATCAAGATCTCGCATGACGAATTCACCGCCGCGACGGCGGCATACGAACTGCCGCCCGAAATCGCCTGGCTGCTCAACGAGCTGTTCACCGAAGTGCTTGACGGCCGCAACGAGACGCTGACCGACGGCGTCCAGCGTGTGCTCGGCCGCGCGCCGAAAGACTTTTCCGCCTACGCAAATGAAACCGCTGCAACCGGCATCTGGAGCAACTGAGATGATCAAGCTTCTTCCCACCCTCACCATCATCGCCGCCATCGGCTCGGGCGTCGTCGGCGGCGTGTTCTTCGCCTTTTCCAACTTTATCATGGCGGCGCTTGCCCGGCTGCCGGTCCCCCAAGGCATCGCAGCGATGAATTCGATCAACATCACGGTGATCACGCCCACCTTCATGACGGCGCTGTTCGGCACCGGCCTGCTCTGTCTGGTGCTTATCGCCGCCGTTCTCATGGGGTGGAGCCAGTCCGGCTCATACTGGCTGCTTGCCGGCGCCGTGATCTATTTGATCGGCAACCCGATCGTGACCATGGTCTTCAATGTGCCGCTCAACGATGCGCTCGCCGCCGTCGACCCGGCCAGCGCCAATGGCGCAGCCGTGTGGGCGAACCATCTGAATCAATGGGTGATGTGGAACCACGTCCGCACCATCACCGCCATCGTGTCGATGGCCTGCTTCATGTTCGCATTGCTCTGAAAAATGACACTTCGCAAACGCAAGGACCTCGCCTCAAGCGGGGTCCTTTTGCGAGTGACCCTTGCGGTCGGAATGACCGAGATCGCGGCCCGGATCGATGACGTCGCGCACCAGCTGCTTGAGCTTGGCGGCATCGGGAAAGCCGCCGTCGCGCTTGCGGTCCCAGACCAGCACATCGTTGCAGGAAACGGTGAAGATGCCGCCTGTGCCCGGCACCAGCGTCACTTCACCAAGATCCGTGCCGAAGGTGGAGAGCAGTTCCTGCGCCATCCAGCCGGCCCGCAACAGCCACTGGCACTGCGTGCAATAGGTGATGACCACGCGGGGCCTCTCCGGCACACTCATGTCTGGGCCTCCTGTATGCGCACCGTGGTATTTGCGAATCGATCGTGTATCGGGTCGTCGCCCAGAGCTATGGATATCGCAATCCAGACCGGCCAGATCAGCACCAAAACGAGGGCAGCGGATGCAACCACTATTTCCAGGCTGGAGTAATCCTGCACGCCACCGGGAGCGGTGCCCCAAGCCTGAAAAGCATACCAGCTTCCCGTCAGGACGATCGGTAATGCGCCGAGAAACTTGATAAGTTGCCGCCGAACAGCCTTTCTCGCCGGCAGGCCGACCCTATGTCTGTCGTCCTCATCATGTACAGTGAGCTCCGTGAGCCGCTTGCCGATTGATTGGCCGGACTTCAACTCCATAATGAGGAGATAAGACGCCAGAGCGATCAGCTCGAGGAAACCCAGGTCCAATGCTGCAGGCCTGAAATTCCCTTGCGAATCCAGATCGATCGAGATGGAGGAGGTTTCTCCAGGCTTTGAGCCCGGCGCCGTACCCACGCTCCATATGGCGACCGGCAAACCGAGTACTGATGTTCTACACACCTGCCAATCATAACGGGCAAGTGTCGGGGCACCGTGAACCGTACCCTCCTGGCATAGTTTCCAGTTCAGCCAAAAGCTGCCTTTTACGCCACCGTTGGTCAGCAGAAATAGAGCCCCTACGAGCAAATAGAGGGCGATCAGGATTACAAGGTAGTCGATGAGTGCAGCGAGAAACCGTCGCCATATGCCGGGCCGGCGAGGCCAGGCCACCGCATCGGCAAAACTTGCCTCTTTATAGTCGGTCATCGGCCCCCCCTGATAACTGACTAATCTATAGGCAGGCCGCCGTCATACAGCAATATTCGCATCCGACTGTATTGCACGGACCTACGCCGCGCTGAGCTTGGCCATGGTCTCGTCGTCGACCTCGAAATTGGCGTAGACGCTCTGCACGTCGTCATCGTCCTCGAGCGTTGCCACCAGTTTCATCAGCGATTGCGCCCGCTCTTCGTCGACCGGGACATTGTTCTGCGGCTGCCAGATCGGCTTCACCGATTCGGCCTCGCCAAGCGAGGCTTCCAGCGCCTTAGACACTTCGCCCATACTCTCGAACGCACAGTAGATGGTGTGGCCTTCCTCGTCGGACTCGACGTCATCGGCGCCGGCCTCGATCGCCGCGTCCATCACCTTGTCGGCGCTGCCGGCGGAGGCCGGATAGTAAATCTCGCCGGCGCGGTTCCACATGAACGACACCGAGCCGGTTTCACCAAGCGCACCCCCGGCTTTGGTGAAGGCGGCGCGCACGTTCGAGGCCGAGCGGTTGCGGTTGTCGGTCAGCGCCTCGACGATCAGCGCCACGCCGCCTGGCCCATAGCCTTCATAGCGCACCGCTTCGTAATTCTCGGCATCGCCCATCGATGCCTTGTTGATGGCGCGCTGGATGTTGTCCTTCGGCATCGACACCGCCTTGGCGTTCTGAATGGCCAGGCGCAAACGCGGGTTCATCGACGGATCCGGTGTTCCGCTCTTGGCGGCGACGGTGATTTCGCGCGCCAGCTTGGAAAACATTTTCGACCGCACCGCGTCCTGCCGGCCCTTGCGGTGCATGATGTTCTTGAACTGTGAATGGCCAGCCATGGCACCCCTGTCGTCTTAGGCTAAGAGCATCCCGAAACGAGGTGATCTCACCTCGTCTTCCGCGATACTCGAACTCAAATTTTCAGAGCCGTCCAAGGTGCAACGCGATGGATGCACGGCGTTCTCTGTCGGAATGGCCGGCTTATAGATAAATCGGCTCAATTCGTCCAGCCGCGCCGGTTCACCCCTCCAGATCGGACTTCAGCCGGTCGATAATGCTGAGCGCATGGCCGGCATACTGGCTGATCCAGCGGTCGTGGATGTGCTTGATCGGCAGCGCGTTGAGATGGTTCCAGCGCTCGCGCCCTTCGCGCTTTGCCACCACCAGTTCAGCTTCTTCCAGCACCTTGAGATGCAGCATGACGGTGCAGCGATCGATGTCGGGAAACGCCTCGCACAACATGCCGGTCGTCTGCGGCGCATCCTTCAGCCGATCCAGCAATTCGCGACGGCGCGGATGCGCCAACGCCTTGAAAACGTGATCGTCTGCGGTTTGGCTTGACATGTTATGTTTCTATAACATATCGTCGAGCCAATCAAGGAAGGAGCTGTGGATATGTCTCTTGGATTCAGAGTTTCCGGGCGCATCGGCAAACCGGTCGCAGAAGTCTTCGACGCAGTCGTCAATCCGGAGAAGCTCAGCGGCTATTTCACCACCATCGGCGGCGCCAGCGCCCCGCTGGAAGCCGGCATCGGTGTCGTCTGGTGGGGAAAAGTGCCGGTCGAGGTCGATGAAGTGGTCAAGGACAGCCGCATCGTGTTGCGCTGGGATGCCACAGATGCCGACGACAGGCCGGCCTACAAGACACGCATCGAGATGAACTTCGAGCCGCTGGACGATGGCGGCACCCTTGTGACCATTGCTGAATCCGGCTGGCCGGAAGGCGTGGTCGGCCTGCAGAAATCCTACCTCAATTGCGAGGGCTGGTCGCAGATGCTGGCTTGCATGAAGGCCTATGTCGAATACGGCATCAACCTGCGCGACGGCTACTACCGCGGCGAGATGAGGGGCGAGCCGGCCAACGAGACAAACAGATGAACCGCGCAACGGAGCCCGCAATGACCGCGAAAATGACAGGTGGAATCAACATCGCCATGAAAGTCCCGTCACATCAGTACGAGGCGACGATCGCCTTCTATCGCGACGTCGTAGGCTTGAATCCATTCACCGCCAAGGCGCCGGCCATCGGCTTCGAGCTCGGCCCCAACCGTCTGTGGATCGACGAGGCGCCGATGCTGAGCCAGGCCGAAGTCTGGCTTGAGCTTTTCACCGACGATTCTGCAGCCATTGCGGATCATCTCGCCAAGGCCGGCGTCGTCCGTTGCGACGCGGTCGAGCCCCTGGGCGAAGGCTTTCGCGGCTTCTGGATCGCCAACCCGGCCAGCATCGTTCACATGGTGCGCGAGCCCGACGCCTGGTAGCGCAAAGCCGGACAAGGAAGGAGCATCGATGGAAATTCACAAAACGCCGACTGCCGAGCCGGCATGCTGATTAAGCGGCCGGTCGCCGAGGTCTTCGAGGCGATCGTCAACCCGGCCATCACCACGAAATTCTGGTTTACCCACAGTAGCGGCCGGCTGGATAGCGGCAAAGAGGTTCGCTGGGAGTGGCGCATGTACGGCGCCTCGGCGATGTCAATGTCAGCGAGATCGTCGAGAACAAGAAGATCGTCATGCAATGGAGCGATCCGCCGACCACTGTGGTCTGGACATTCACGGAGATGCCCGGCGCCGAAACGCCTGACGGTGCGACCTTTCTTGAGGTCAGCAATTTCGGCTTCGCCGGCACCGCCGACGAGCAGGTCAAGCAGGCGGTCGGCTCGACCGACGGCTTCGCACTGGTTCTTGCCGGCGCAAAGGCATGGCTGGAACAGGGCCTGTCGCTTGGCCTGATCGGGCGCTAGGGCCGCCCCTGCGACGCCAGCCTCAATGCCCGCCGCCGGATTTCTTGCGCCGCCGCGCCAGCATGTTCAGGCCCTCGACCAGGGCGGAAAAGCCCATCGCCGCGTAGATGTAGCCCTTCGGCACATGATAGCCCATGCCGTCGGCGATCAGCGTCATTCCGATCATCAGCAGGAAGCCCAGCGCCAGCATGACGATGCTCGGGTTCTTGGCGATGAAGTTGGCCAGCGGCCCGGCCGCCAGCATCATCACGCTCACCGCCACGATCACGGCGATGTACATGATGGCAATCTCGTCGGTCATGCCGACGGCGGTGATGATCGAATCGATCGAAAAGACGAGATCGAGCAGCAGGATCTGGAAGATGGCGCCGGCAAGCGAGATCTGCAGCGTCTCGCCCATCATCGTATCCTTGTGGTCGTCGGGATCGACGGTGTGGTGGATTTCCTTGGTCGCCTTCCAGACCAGGAACAGGCCGCCGGCAATCAGGATCAGGTCGCGCCAGGAAAAGCCATGGCCGAACGCTGTGAACACCGGCGTCGTCAGCTGCACGATGATGGAGATGGTTGCGAGCAGCACCAGCCGCATGATCAGCGCCGCCGAGATGCCGAGACGCCGGGCGCGGGCGCGCTGCGCTTCCGGCAATTTGTTGGTCAGGATCGAGATGAAGATCAGATTATCGATGCCGAGCACGACCTCGAGCACGATCAGCGTCAGCAACGCGACCCACGCGGTTGGATCGGAAACAAATTGAAAATGCGGCGCAAAGAACTCGATCAGCTGCATGGAGGTCGTCCCCTCTTTAACGATCTAGAGCAGTTTCGTCGCCAGTTAGGTACTTTACTCGACTATATCAATGTCATGACCAGAAGGATGGCGCGGTTTCTTCGAGCCGCGGCCCGCGACGAAAAGGCGCGATCTTCTCGGTCAGGCCGGTGCGGTCGGAAATAGTGACGCCGACGCCGCACAATGTCGCCGGTCCGGTCGCTGCTTCGAAGCGGCCCTTCGGCACTTTCGACAGGAAGCGGTTGAGCGGTTCTTCCTTGTCCATGCCGAGCGAGGAATCATAGTCGCCGCACATGCCGGCATCGGACATATAGCCCGTGCCGCCATTGAGGATCTGGTGGTCGGCCGTCGGCTGGTGCGTATGGGTCCCGATGACGAGGCTGGCGCGGCCGTCGACGAAATGCGCGAAGCACATTTTCTCCGAGGTCGCTTCGGCATGGAAGTCGATGACCACGGCATCGGCCTGCTCGCCCAGCGGACAGGCGGCCAGCTCCCGCTCGCCGGCCTGGAACGGATCGTCGAGCTCGGGATGCATGAACACCCGGCCCATAATGTTGGCGACCAGCACGCGCGCGCCGTTTTTGGCGATGTAGACGCCGGAGCCGCGCCCCGGCGTGCCCTTGGGGAAGTTGGACGGACGCAGGAAGCGCTCCTCGCGCGGCGCGAAGACCAGTGCGTCGCGCTGGTCCCAGACATGGTTGCCGGTGGTGACGACATCCGCACCGGCGGCGATGGTGTCGCGAAAAATGTCTTCGGTGATGCCGAAGCCGCCGGCGGCGTTCTCGCCATTGACGATGACGAAGTCGAGTTTGAAATCCGAGATCAGGCCGGGCAGTTGTTCCCACACCGCCGTACGTCCCGATTTGCCCACCATGTCGCCGAGGAAGAGAAGTCTCATGCCCACTTCTATCCAGAGGCACGGACGCTAGGCAAGCGCTACCCGGGCGATTGGCGCTAACGCCGGCCGAAAGTACCACGCTGCTGTTGAGACGGCTTTGCGCTCGCGCCCGCGACGCGAACTGCCGAAGGCATCATCGGTGACGCCGGCGGTGCGGCGCGTCCGCGCAGCCAGAAGAACCAGACGTAGAAAACAGTGAACCCACCAGTAGCGGCCAGGAGCAACAGCCCGCCGCGCCAGCCCTTCATCGCCGCGGTATCGAGGATCGATGGATTGGCAGGGTTGTAATACAACTCCACCGCGTCGCCTTTGGACGCCGTGTAGAGGCCGATGTCCTTTCCCTTGCCGGACCACGTCATCGGTGCATCGTTCGCGACATAGGTGACAGCGACGTTGATGCCTTTCGCGGTGAGGCCATTACCCTGGGCTTCGCTGTAGGAACTGATATCCGTCACTGTGGCAACCGTCTGATGCCAGGCGAACTGGTGGTGCAGGGCCGTTCCGGAAATGTGCAATGCCATCGCGAACAGCGTTACCGCGATGAGGACGAACGGCATCAGCAGGAAGCGTGCGAAGACAAACATGATGGCCGCCATCGGCTCGGACTGTGTTGCCGGAATTCTATCCGGCACGTCTTGGAAACGCGTTAAGCGGGATCGCGGTCTTTTAAGCGATGTCGAAGCGGCGCAAACCGCTCTCGGTGAGTATTTCCGGGATGATGACGTCGTGCGCCTCATCCGGCACCAGACCCACCTCCTGGCAATCGAAGGCGATGCCGATCAGTCGTGGCGGCTGGCCCTTGTCGATCAGCCTGGCGATGGCGCGGTCGTAATAGCCGGCGCCATACCCGATGCGATGACCGCGGCTGTCGAAGGCCGCGAGCGGCACCAGCATCACCGCGGGATCGAGAACCTCGGCCTCCGCATGCGGACCGACCGTGCCAAAACCCATCTCGACCATCGGCGCGCCGCGCACCAGTTCGCGAAAGACGATGGTGGTCTTGTCGAGGATGGCCGGCAGGCAAAGCCTGGCCCCCTTCTCGCGCAAGGCAAACATCAGCGGCCTGACGTCGACTTCCGATCGCATCGGCCAGAAAGCTGAAACGATCTGACCCGGCTCGATGGCGAGGTGGTCGCGCGCCGTCTCGGCCATCTCAAGCGCGATCTCCACCCGCCACAGCGGATCGAGCGCATCGCGACGGCCGAGTGCCTCGAGGCGCAACTGCTTTTTCAGGTCTTTGGGAGATGTCATGCGCGGACGATAGAAAAGGTCGGATCTGGGTGACGTTTCATGAGCGACGTTTTCTACCACATCATCCGCCAAACTGGGCGGATACAGGTAAGTGACGATCCACACAACCGGTGGAGAGAGCGATCCCGGGAACCTACAAAGTAGGTGGGCGCCGTATGAGAAAACCCACGGGTCTTCCCAGGGACAGCTCCCTAAGGATCGTTAAGGCCCCGGGGAAAATGTTCTCCTGCCGGGAAGCGCAGACCGCCAAGCCCAATATAGGCGGCTGGTCGGTCAAGCGCTAGTGACATGAGCCGATGTTTCCATTTCGATCTCACACGCTTGCGTCGCAGCCGGCTCGCCCTTGCACAGGTCAAGCAGCGTCCTTACGATCGCGCTCACCAACCGAGGAGCAAGTATGCGTTTCGAAGGCACGGCGGCCTATGTCGCCGACAAGGATCTGATGGTGGCGGTGAACGCCGCGATCGCGCTGGAGCGGCCATTGCTGGTCAAGGGCGAGCCGGGCACCGGCAAGACCGAGCTTGCCCGCCAGGTGGCATCGGCGCTCGGCCTCGACCTGATCGAATGGCACGTCAAGTCGACCACCCGTGCGCAGCAGGGACTGTATGAATATGATGCTGTCTCGCGGCTGCGCGACAGCCAGCTCGGCGATGCCAGGTTCAACGACATCAAAAACTACATCAAGCGCGGCAAGCTCTGGCACGCCTTCGCGGCCGGTAAGAAGGTCGTGCTGTTGATCGACGAGATCGACAAGGCCGATATCGAATTCCCCAACGACCTTTTGCAGGAACTCGATCGGATGGAGTTCTTCGTCTACGAAACCGGCGAAACGATCCGCGCCGCTGTGCGCCCCATCGTCATCATCACTTCCAACAATGAGAAGGAACTGCCCGACGCCTTCCTGCGCCGGTGCTTCTTCCACTACATCCGCTTTCCCGATGTCGACACGCTGCACAAAATCGTCGACGTGCACTATCCCGGCATAAAGCAGAATTTGGTGCGTGCTGCCCTGACCCAGTTCTACGAGATCCGCGATATGCAGGGGTTGAAGAAGAAGCCGTCGACCTCCGAGGTGCTCGACTGGATCCGCCTGCTGGTCGCCGACGACATCGCACACGAGGATCTGCGCGCCGACCCCAGGAACGCGCTGCCGAAACTGCACGGCGCGCTGCTGAAGAACGAGCAGGACGTGCATCTGTTTGAGCGCCTTGCTTTCATGGCCAGGCGGCAGGGATAAGGATCGGCGGGCGGGCTGAGCGCTATGAGCGGGCTTCGGCCGATCACTCGGCCGCCGCAAGCCCTGTCTCCTGCGGCGCGACGCGCTTCGGCCCGAAGATGACGAAGCCGATGACCGACAGGGCGAGAACGCCGATCCCGCAATAGAGCATGACCCAGCCGAAACCGTTGACCAGCGCGGCATGCACGATGGCGCCGGACGGGTCGAGGGCTGCGAGCTTCGGCGTCCCCTGCGCAAGGCCCTCCAGATTGCCGGTGGCGACCCTTTCCGCCAGTGCCCGCAACTCATCCGGCTCCAAAGCCGCGCCGAGTGTGGCCCGCAGGTGGGAAACGATACCTTGCGTCAGCAGCAGGCCGAGCACCGCGATGTTGATAGCGAGCGTGATCAGGCGTGCGCTGATGTCGATGCCGGACGCCATGCCGGCACGATCCGGCGATACCGCGCCGGTCGTGGTATTGGTGGTCGGCGAATTGGTGAGACCGATGCCGATGCCGGCAATCAGCGTGCCGGGCAGCATGGTCAGCCAGGTGGCGCCCTCGAGCCTGGAGCCGATCCACATGGCGATGAAACCGATCCCTAGCGTCAGCAGACCGAGCGGGATGGCAATTCGTGCCTGATAGCGCGCGCGAATGCGCTCGGCGATCGGCGGCATCACCATGAAGGGCAGCGTGTAGACGAGCAATAGCAGGCCGGTCGTCGTGCTGTCGTAGCCGAGAACGCCGGAATAATAGATCGGCAGATAGATGATGAACGGCCAGTAGCTGAAATTCATGCCGATGGCGCCCATGATCGCGCCGGAAAACTGGCGGATGCGGAACACGGAGAAATCGAACATCGGATAGGGATTGACCCTCTCGGCGACAAGGAAAGCGATGAACGCAGCCACGGAGGCTGATATCACGCCGATGCGGGCGCTGTTCCCGAGATCCGCACCCTGCGTAATCAGATAGGAGAAGCCGAACACAGAAGCCGACAGCGTCAGCATGCCGGCCCAGTCAAGCTTCTGGGCGTTGTGATCGCGCGATTGCGTGACACCGGCGCCGATAAAGGCGAGCGCCAGGATCGCCAGCGGCACGTGGATGAGGAACACCCATTGCCAGTTCGACAGCGCCACGATCAAGCCACCGATGGCGGGCCCGAAACCGAGCCCGATGCCTGAGACGACGCTCCAGGCGACGGAAGCCTTGCCGCGTTCGCGGCCGTCCTGGAACTGATGCGACAGCACGGCGACGCTGCAGGTCAGCATCGCGCCGCCGGCGAGACCTTGCAGGAAGCGGGCGGCGATCAGCAGCGCCGCACTCGGCGCCAGGCCGCACAGCAGCGAGGCGAGGCCGAAGGCGACGGTGGTGATCACCATCACGCTCTTGCGGCCGAAACGGTCGGCCAATGTCCCTGTCGCCATCAGCACCGTGGTGCAGGCAATGGTGTAGGCGTTCATGATCCATTGCAGGTCTTTGAAATCGGCGGCGAGCACGCTTTCCAGTTTCGGCAGGATCACCGGCACGCTGGAGATTTCGAGCCCGAACAGCAGCGACGCCAGGCACACGCCGGTGAGCGCTATGGTGTTTCGTTGAATTGGCATATCGATCTCTTTCCATCCGAGCATGAGGCGCTCTTCAAACCGCGACCGGTTTGAGATAGAGGAGACTCGACCATGAAAAAAGGCTATGCTCGGCTATATCAGAAATGACAAAACGGAATGATTGGCCCAATGGAGTGCTGCGATGACCAGTCTTGATGTGGACGCCGTACGAACCTTTGTGATGGTGGCCGATCTGCAGAGCTTCACCCAGGCGGCATCGGCGCTGGGCAGCACGCAGGCGACGATCAGCGTCAAGCTGCGCCGCCTTGAGGAGAAGCTCGGCGCGCGATTGATCGAAAGAACGCCGCGCCGCGTCAGCCTGTCGGCACGAGGCGCCGTCTTCCTCCCCGCCGCGCGCGACTTCCTTGCCGCGCACGAGCGCGCCATGGCGGAGTTTGCGTCAGCACCGTGCCGGCTTGCGCTCGGCTTTGTCGATCATGCCGCCGGTCCGGCGCTGTCCATTCTGATTGCCCAGCTCCATGCGCACGATCCATCGCTGACGCTCAGTTTGAGGATCGATACCAGCACGGTGCTCAAGGAAGCTTTCGATCACGGCGAGCTCGACGCGGTTATCGTGCACCGCGAAGGCGACAGCCGTCCTGGCCGGACCTTGTCGCGCAACCACTATGGCTGGTTCGCCGCACCTTCCTTCGAGTGGCAGCGCGGAACGCCGTTGCGCCTCGCGCTCTTAAGCACCGTGTGCAACTGTCCGGGTCGTGTGCGGGCGGTCGAGGCGCTGGACAAAGCAGGCATCGCCTGGGAGGAGGCCTTCGTCGGCGGCGGCGGCGCGGCCGTCAACATTGCGATATCGGCGGGCTTTGCCGTTTCGGCGCTGGCTCACTGCGTCGCTCCGCCCGGCCTGATCGAGGTTGGCCGCAAGCTCGGCCTGCCGTCGCTTGACCCCTCCGAAGTGGTCCTGCATTCGCACAATCTGGCGCCGCGGGCGCGTGACGCGCTGCAAATGCTGGCGACCGCATTTCGCGAGTACAATTCGCCGGTGGATTAGGCGATGGTGTTTCCGATCTGATTCCGCCGGAATCCGATAAGGCCTTCGAGGAACCGAAATGACCGAGATCACCGTCCGCCCGCTGGCGCTGGCCGACCATGCCGACTGGCGGCGGCTGTGGACTGCCTACCTCACCTTCTACGAGACCAAGCTGCCGGACGAGGTCTACGACATCACCTGGAAACGACTGTTCACGGAAGGTGAATTCGAACCGAAGGGGTTTATCGCCACGCTCGACGGCAAGGCGGTCGGCCTGACCCATTATCTCTATCACCGCTCCGGCTGGTCGGAGAAAAACAACTGCTACCTGCAGGACCTGTTCGCCGACCCTGATGTGCGCGGCAAGGGCATCGGTGCGGCCCTCATTGAAGCGGTCAAGCAGGAAGCCGGCAAGATCGGCGTCAAGAACGTCTATTGGATGACCCACGAAACCAACGCCACAGCGCGCAAGCTCTACGACCATGTCGCGCGGCGGACAGGTTTTATCGAGTATGATCTGCTATGATGCGAGCGCGGTCGAAATAACGCGGAAGGAGCCGAATGATCCGCTATGTCGGAATCCTGGATGGCAGTGACGGCGTTTGGGGAGTGCGGATGCCCGATCTCGCCGGCTGCCACGGGGCCGGCGCAAACCCGGCGGAAGCGATAGCCGATGCCGCCTCGGCTATGCGCGAATGGGCGGAAGCCCGCATCGCAAAGCACTTGCCCATGCCCAACCCACGACTGTGGCAAATCTTCTGCAATCCGGCGAAATCGACAGTGCCCGTGGCGACTCCGCCGTGACCGTTCGGCATAGATAACGGCAAACCATGTTCCTCCCCTTCTTTCTCGAACTAAAGGCCGCGCGCGTTCCCGTTTCGCTCAGGGAATATCTGTCGCTGCTGGAAGGGCTGGAGGCCGGGCTGGTCGACTATGACGTCGAGGGTTTTTACTACCTCGCCCGCGCCGCGCTTGTGAAGGACGAACGCCATATCGACCGCTTCGACCAGGTGTTTGCGCATGTCTTCAAGGGGATCGAGGCGCTCACCGGCCCCGATGCCGTCGGTGTCGCCAACATCCCTGAGGAATGGCTGCGCCGGCTCGCCGAAAAGCACCTGACCGAGGAAGAGAAGAAACTGATCGAGGCGCTCGGCGGTTTCGACAAGCTGATGGAGACACTGAAGCAGCGGCTGGAGGAGCAGAAAGGCCGCCACCAGGGCGGCTCGAAATGGATCGGCACCGGCGGCACTTCGCCTTTCGGCGCCTATGGCTACAATCCCGAAGGCGTGCGCATCGGCCAGCATGAAAGCCGCAATCGCCGTGCGGTGAAAGTCTGGGACAAGCGCGAGTTCAAAAATTTCGACGACGCCGTCGAGCTCGGCACCCGCAACATCAAGGTGGCGCTGAAGCGCCTGCGTCGCTGGGTGCGCGAGGGTGCGGAGGAAGAGTTCGACCTGCCCGGCACCATCCATGCCACCGCCGAGCACGGCTATCTCGATGTGCAGACGCGCCCCGAACGGCGCAACGCCGTGAAGCTCTTGATGTTCTTCGATGTCGGCGGCTCGATGGACGACCACATCAAAAGCGTCGAGGAGCTGTTTTCGGCCGCCCGCGCCGAATTCCGCCAGCTCGAATATTTTTACTTCCACAACTGCCTTTACGAGGGCGTCTGGAAGGACAATCGGCGCAGGCATGCCGAGACCATCCCGACCTTCGATCTGCTTCACAAATACGGCCCCGACTACAAGGTGATCGTCGTCGGCGATGCCTCGATGAGCCCTTACGAGATCGCGCATCCCGGCGGTTCGGTCGAGCATTGGAACCCGGAAGCCGGCAGTGTCTGGCTTGGCCGCCTCATCCAGCAATGGCCGAATGCGGTCTGGCTGAACCCCGAAAACCAGAAAAACTGGGGCTTCACCCATTCGATCGCGATGATCCGCGATCTCTTCGGCGGCCGCATGTTCCCACTGACGCTGGCCGGGTTGGAAGCCGCGACGAAGCAGCTCTCACGCAAGCATTGATATGAGAGGAAAACCGATGACCTGCTTTCTTTGCCCGCAATGCGGCGTCCAGTTCGCGGCAACGCAGACCCCTCCAGAAAATTGCCCGATCTGCGAGGACGAGCGGCAATATGTGCGCTGGGAAGGCCAGGCCTGGATCACTGGGGAAGAACTCTCTGCCGGGCATAGGCTTGTGATGAAGGACGATGCCGGCGTTCTCGCTTTCGGCATCGAGCCGCGCTTTGCTATCGGCCAGCGGGCGCTGCTGGCGCAGACGCCGCACGGCAATGTGCTGTGGGATTGCATCTCGATGGTGAGCGACGAGGCGGTAGCCGAAATCAACCGTCGCGGCGGCCTGGCCGCGATCGCCATTTCGCACTGCCACTATTATTCGGTGATGGTCGAGTGGAGCGAGGCGTTTGGCGGCGTGCCGATCTATCTCCATGCCGACGACCGCCAGTGGATTATGCGGCCGCACAACGCCATCGTCAGCTGGGCGGGCGAGACGCTGGCCATAAACCCGTCGCTGACACTCGTGCGTTGCGGTGGCCATTTTGCCGGCGGCCAGGTGCTGCATTGGAAACGCGATGACGGTAACGCCCTGCTGTCCGGCGACATATTGCAGGTGACGCCGACGCGTCGCCATGTCAGCTTCATGTACAGCTATCCGAACTACATTCCGCTCAATGCGCCGGCCGTGCGACGCATCGCGGCGGCACTTGAGCCTTTCGAATTCGACGACATCTACGGCGCGTGGTGGCAGCAGAACATCATCGGCGACGCAAGAACGGCATTTCATGCGTCGATCGCCCGCTATCTTCAGGCGATTGGGTAGGAGCTCGGCTGAAAATGCGAGCAAAACACGTAACAAACGCCTATCTCTAAGCGAATATAGCTTGCAACCAACAACAAGCCGCCAAGGCTGAGGAGATCAAATGGACACCCACACCTACCCTGTCACCCGCACCGACGCCGAATGGCGCGCCCGCCTGACGCCCGAGCAATATGCGGTCATGCGCGGCCATGGCACCGAACGGCCCGGAAGCTGCGCGCTGCTCTACGAAAAGCGCGCCGGCACCTTTTCCTGCGTCGGCTGCGACCAGCCGCTGTTCGAATCCAAGCTCAAGTTCGAGAGCGGCACCGGCTGGCCGAGCTTCAATGATCCGGTGCCCGGTTCGGTCGAAAACACCGTCGACCGCAGCTACGGCATGGTCCGCACCGAATGCCACTGCGCCCGCTGCGGCAGCCATCTCGGCCATGTCTTCGAGGACGGCCCGCCGCCGACCGGCCTGCGCTATTGCATCAACGGCGTGGCGCTGAAATTCGAGCCGACGGCTTAAACCGCAGCTTGACCACCATCTTCAAAGGCGGCTTCGGCCGCCCTTTTTCGTGTCAATCTTCTCAGACAACCACCACCAGGATCAGCCAAAGCGTAGCCCCGAGCGTCATCAACGAAGCCTTGGCGCCACTGGATTTTTCCGTGGTTCGCCAGACGGCAAAGGTCAGAAAGATGTTGTAGGGCACGGGCGCGAAATGCACCGCCAGGACGACGGCGAGCGGCAGCTTCAAGCCGAGCAGAATGAGCGCGGCCACCGACGAGGCGATGTTGATCGCCGTGCCGACAAGGACTAGATCGCGCCAGAACAACCGCTCGACCGGCACCGCGCCTTGCCAGCGCGAGCCGAAGAAGGATCCGATGCTTTGCACCAACACCTGATAGCTATCCCTCTCCCAGCACGTCGGTGACGGCGCGCTCGAAGCGCGAGCATTCCGTCACCAGCCAGTCGGCCATGGCCGGCCAGTTGTCCTCGGCATAGCAGTTCACCCGCCACATCGAATTGATGCCGAGGCCCTCGCAGCTCTGCTCCGGCCTGAGCTTCAGCCTGTCTTCGATTGCCGGTTGGAACGGCTTCAGCCGCGACCAGACCCCGGTCGCGCCGAACTTCCCGTTACGGCCGAAAAAGACGCCAACTTGGCTTTGCGCCGGCGCGACATACATCGACAGGACCAGAGCGAAGTCAGGCAGCCCGCGCTGCCAGAACCAGGGTCCGCGCCGCGCCATGGAAGCGCGTTCCTCCGGATGCCGTTCGGCGAACAGCGCCCAGAAGCTGCGTTGGCGGAATTCAGAGGCGCGGCGGGCGCCGAAGTCGAATTCGCTCATTGTTCGATGCCCGTTCCAGCATCATTCCTTGGCCCGAGACTGTTTCGAAATTCGCTCCGGCGATATCAACCGGAGTAGAATTTCCAGACAGCCTTACACCATGCCGAGCGCGGCCTTGTAGAGATCGAGGATGGTTTCCTCTTCCTGGCGCTCGGCCTGGTCCTTCTTGCGCAGCCGGATGATCGACCGCATCGCCTTGGTGTCGAAGCCGGTGCCCTTGGCCTCGGCGAACACTTCCTTGATGTCGTCGGCGATGGTCTTCTTTTCTTCCTCGAGCCGCTCGATGCGCTCGATGAAGGCGCGCAACTGGCCGGCGGCAACAGTCTGGCTGGTATCTGTGATGTCGTCGGCCATGTTTTTTCTCCGCTACTTTTTAAGCACCGCGATTCTGGCGCGGTAAATTGGGAGCGGGTTCGATGCCCGAGCAGGCGCGGCGGGTCAAGCCATTATCGATGCTCCATCAACGGCTGCTGCCAGCCGTCCCCAGTGTGATGGATCCGCGCGTCAGCCAAACGCGATCAACAGATCCTTCGCATCGATCTGATCGCCGGCCTTGACCAGCACTTCGGCCACTGTGCCGTCGCGCTCGGCATGCAGGGCCGTCTCCATCTTCATGGCTTCGATCGACAACAGCACGTCGCCGGCCTTGACCGCTTGGCCGGCGGCAACCGCAAGGGCGGAGACCACGCCCGGCATCGGCGCGCCGATATGCGCCTCGTTGCCGGGCTCGGCCTTGCGCCGAGCCTTGGCCGCCGAGGCGCCATGCGCCCTGTCTGGCACCCGGACACGGCGCGGCTGGCCGTTGAGCTCGAAGAACACGGTGACCATGCCCTTCTCATCGACGTCGCCGATCGCAAGGCAGCGCACCACAAGCGTCTTGCCTTTTTCGATGTCCAGGAAGATCTCGTCTTCGGACTTCATGCCGTAGAAATAGGTCGGCGTCGGCAGCACACTGACCGGCCCGTAGGTTTCCTGCGCGGCAGCGAAGTCGGTAAACACTTTCGGATACATCAGCCAGGAGGCGAATTCGTACTCCGAGAGCTTGCGCTCCAGCTTCTGCTCGATCTCCTTGCGGCTGGCCTTGAGGTCGGCTGGCTTGAGCAGCGAGCCCGGCCGCACGGTGATCGGCTTGCTTTCCTTCAGTGCCTTCTTCTGCAGCTTCGCAGGCCAGCCGCCGGGCGACTGGCCGAGATCGCCGCGCAGCATCGAGACGACCGAGTCCGGGAAGGCGATGTCCTTGGCCGGGTTTTCGACGTCGGCAACGGTCAGATCCTGGCTCACCATCATCAGCGCCATGTCGCCGACCACCTTGGACGACGGCGTCACCTTGACGATGTCACCGAACATCAAATTGACGTCGTGATAGGCTTGTGCCACCTCGTGCCAACGCGTTTCCAGCCCGAGCGAACGCGCCTGCTCCTTGAGGTTGGTGAACTGGCCGCCCGGCATTTCGTGCAGATAGACTTCCGAGGCTGGCCCCTTGAGATCGCTTTCGAAGGCCGCATACTGGTTGCGCACCGCTTCCCAGTAGAAGGAGATGTTGCGGATCCATTGCGGATCGAGGCCGGGATCGCGCTCGGTTCCCTTCAGCGCCTCGACGATCGAGCCCAGGCAAGGCTGCGAGGTGTTGCCGGAGAAGGAATCCATCGCCGCGTCGATGGCGTCGACGCCACTTTCCACGCTCGCCAGCACCGTCGCCGCCGACAGGCCTGACGTGTCGTGGGTGTGGAAATGGATCGGCAGGTCGGTGGCTTCGCGCAGCGCCTTGAACAGCACGCGGGCGGCGGCAGGCTTCAAAAGCCCGGCCATGTCCTTGACGGCGATGATATGGGCGCCGGCTGCCTGCAATTCTTTCGCCAACCCGACATAGTATTTAAGGTCGTATTTGGCGCGCGCCGGATCGAGGATGTCGCCGGTGTAGCAGATCGCCGCTTCGACCAGCTTGCCCTCCGCGCCCACCGCGTCCATGGCGACGCGCATATTCTCGACCCAGTTCAGGCAGTCGAAGACGCGGAACAGGTCGACCCCACCGGCCGCTGCCTGGCTGACGAAATGTTGCACGACATTGTCGGGATAGTTGGTGTAGCCGACGCCATTGGCGCCGCGCAGAAGCATCTGCAGCAAAAGGTTGGGGGCCGCTTCGCGCACTTTGCTCAACCGCTCCCACGGATCCTCGGTGAGGAAGCGCATGGCGACGTCGAAAGTGGCGCCGCCCCAGCATTCCAGCGACAGCAGCCGCGGCAGCGCCCGCGCATAGGTGCCGGCGATGCCGGCAATGTCATGCGTGCGCATGCGGGTGGCGAGCAGCGACTGGTGACCGTCGCGCATCGTCGTGTCGGTGACAAGCACCTCTTTTTGCTCACGCATCCAGGCAGCGAATTTCTCCGGCCCCAACGCGTCTAGCTTCTGCTTGCTGCCATCAGGCACATTGCCGTTGAGATAGGGCACGACAGGCGCTGCCGCATCGGTCTTGGGCATCGGTCGGCCGCGGGTTTCGGGATGGCCGTTGACGCTGACGTCGGCCAGATAGTTGAGAAGCTTGGTGGCGCGGTCCTGCCGCTTCACCTGCGCGAACAGCTCCGGCGTCGTGTCGATGAACCTGGTCGTGTAGGAATTGTCGGCGAAGCGCGGGTGGTTGATGATTGCCTCGAGGAAGGTGAGGTTGGTGGCCACGCCGCGGATGCGGAACTCGCGCAGGGCCCGATTCATGCGGGCGATCGCCTCGGCCGGTGTCGGCGCCCAGGCAGTCACCTTCTCCAGCAGCGGATCGTAGAAGCGGGTGATGACCGCGCCCGAATAGGCGGTGCCGCCGTCGAGGCGGATGCCGAAACCGGCGGCTTCGCGATAAGCGGTGATGCGGCCGTAGTCCGGAATGAAACTATGCTCCGGATCCTCGGTCGTGATGCGGCACTGCAGCGCGTGACCGTTCAGCCTGATGTCGGCCTGCGCCGGCACGCCCGACTCTTTCGTGCCGATGGCAAAGCCGTCCAGTATGTGGATCTGCGCCTTGACGATGTCGATGCCGGTCACCTGCTCGGTGACGGTATGCTCGACCTGGATGCGCGGATTGACCTCGATGAAGTAGAATTTCCCGGTGTCGGCGTCCTGCAGGAATTCCACCGTGCCGGCGCCGATATAGCTGGTCTCCCGCGCGATCTTGAGCGCATAGCCGCAAAGCTCCTGGCGCAATGCCTCGCTGAGGTAGGGCGCCGGCGCCCGTTCGACGACCTTCTGGTTGCGGCGCTGGATCGAGCAGTCGCGCTCGAACAGATGTACAGCGTTGCCATGCGTGTCGCCAAGCACCTGGACCTCGACATGGCGGGCGCGCTCGATCAGCTTTTCGAGATAGACCTCGTCCTTGCCGAAGGCGGCCTTGGCCTCGCGCTTGCCTTCCATCACCTCGCGGGCGAGGTCGGCTTCCGTGCGGATGGCGCGCATGCCGCGCCCGCCCCCGCCCCACGATGCCTTGAGCATCACCGGATAGCCGACTGTCTTGGCGAGCTGCTTGACTGCTTCCATGTCGTCCGGCAGCGGTTCGGTTGCCGGCACCACCGGCACGCCGACCTCGATGGCCAGATTGCGCGCGGCGACCTTGTTGCCGAGCCGGCGCATCGTGTCGGGCTTCGGCCCTATGAAAGTGATGCCGGCCTCGGCGCAGGCATCTGCGAATTCAGGGCTTTCCGACAGCAGGCCATAGCCCGGATGGATGGCGTCGGCGCCGGACAGCCTGGCGACGCGGATCACTTCCTCGATCGACAGATAGCTTTCGATCGGCCCCATGTCCCTGGCCAGATGCGGCCCGCGCCCGACCTGGTAGCTTTCATCGGCCTTGAACCGATGAAGCGAATATTTGTCCTCCTCGGCCCAGATCGCCACGGTTTTGAGGCCGAGCTCGTTTGCCGCGCGAAAGACGCGGATGGCAATTTCGGACCTGTTGGCGACGAGGATCTTCGTGATGGCCAAGGAAGGAGGCTCCGGACAGGGAGGGATGGGGCAGAGGCATGATTAACGCGAAAATGCTGCAGTGCAACCAAAATCGGGGAGAGATTAAACCGATTTAAAAGGGATTCTAGCACCTCTGCTCGAAAAGCTGCGTGCGATTGGCGTCGCGAGGTGACGCTAATTGTCGTGCCCGCACAAATTCGACCCCGGCTAGCGGCTTATCCAGCCACCCTCGCTTTGCCCTGTCACCAAAGAAAAATGCCCGGCGCGAGCGCCGGGCATTCCATAGAGCTGTGTTCCGAATTACGACTTCGGGAACCAGGAGATCTTGCCGTCCGGACCCTTCTTCCATTCGTACATGATGTAGCCCGGGAGCTTCGGATCGCCCTTCGCGTCATAGGCGAGATCGCCCAGAACGGTCTTGAACGGGCCCTTCTCGTGCAGCGCCTTGGCCACTTCCACGGGGTCGTTCGACTTGGCCACGGCAGCGGCCTCGGCGATCACCTGCATGGCGGCGTAGGAGTAGAGAGTGTAGGCTTCCGGCTCGAAGCCCTGGGCGCGGAACTTCTCGACAAGTGCCTTGTTCTCGGGGATCAGGCGCGGATCGGGACCGAAGGTGTTGAGCGTGCCGATAACCGCATCGCCGGCGATCGCAGCCAGCTCGTCGGTGACGATGCCGTCGCCCGACATCAGGGTAGCCTTGAGGCCCTGGTCCGCCGACTGGCGGATGATCAGGCCGGCTTCGGTATGCAGGCCGCCCCAATAGATCAGGGTAACGCCGGCGTCCTTCATCTTGGCAATCAGCGCCGAGAAGTCCTTGTCGCCGACATTGACGCCTTCGTACATGACTTCGGTCAGGCCGGCTGCGTTCATCGCCTTCTTGGTCTCGTCGGCAAGGCCCTGACCATAGGGGGTCTTGTCGTGGATGACGGCAACCTTGGCGTCCTTGAAGTTGGTCGCGATATAGCCGCCGGCGATGCCGCCCTGCTGGTCATCGCGTCCGCAGGTGCGGAACACGTTCCACAGGCCGCGCTCGGTGAATTTCGGGTTGGTCGCCGCCGGGGTTACTTCGACGATGTTGTTGTCGACGTAGACTTCCTGCGAAACCGGGATCGAGACGCCCGAGTTGAAGTGGCCGATCACGAACTTCACGCCGTCGCCGACGAACTTGTTGCCGACCGAAATGCCCTGCTTCGGATCGGAGACGTCGTCGCCGACTTCGAGCTTGATCTGCTCGCCGTTCATGCCGCCTGCGGCGTTGATGTCGGCAACGGCCGCTTCCGCACCCTTCTGCAGCTGCGCACCGAAGGCCGCATTCGGACCGGTGATCGGACCTGCGACGCCGACGATAACGTCAGCCCATGCATTGCCACCGAACGCGACAAGCGCGGTCAGGGCAACGGCGGACAAAAGTGATTTCTTCATTTAAACGCTCCCATTTACGAGGTGGGCGTGGATGAAACTTTCATGCGATGCCCACCCTTATCGCAGAAAGCGTACTTTGCCGATTTTCAGGCCCTTGTCACGCCGATTCATCCCCGGAACGGCGTTAATGATGAACGTCAACCTTTCGGTTTCCAGCTTAAGATCGAAGCCCGTTCGTAAAGCCAATTATACTGCGTCACCATCTGGTTCGTACGCGTGTATTGATAGCCGACAAACCCCAATATCATGAGCACGATTGTGTCCACGACATAGTATTGCAGCGAAAACATCGTGCCGCCGAACAAGGCATGATGGATGAACCTGATGCCGATGCCGAGGCCCAGCAGATAGGCGAACAGCGCCGGCAGGCTGCGCCATGTCTGGGCGCTGGCCTTGCCGGTCATCCATGCCGCCCAGCCGCCGAGCAGACAGGTGACGAAGAAGAACTGCCAGATGGAAGGTTCCTCGTGAAGAATGCCTTGCATGATGAAGACTCCCTAGCATGATCCCGAAAAGTTGCAGACTTTTCGGACAAAGGTCATGCGACAAACAAACAAGTTGGAGCGGAATACCGTATGCATACATTCCGCTCCAAAATCAGTGATGGCCGCCTTCGAGATAGGCCGCCCGCACTTCCGGATTGGCGAGCAATTCCTTGCCTGTGCCGCTCATGGTCACGTTGCCGTTGACCATGACATAGCCGCGCGTGGCGAGCTTGAGCGCGCCGAAGGCGTTCTGCTCGACCAGGAACACAGTCAGCCCTTGCGTGCGGTTCAGCTCGCGGATGGCATCGAAGATCTGCTTGACGATCAGCGGCGCCAGACCCAGCGACGGCTCGTCGAGCAGCAGCAGCTTCGGCCGCGCCATCAGCGCACGTCCGATCGACAGCATCTGCTGCTCGCCGCCCGACAGCGTGCCGCCGCGCTGGGCAATGCGCTCCTTGAGGCGCGGGAACAGCGCGAACACCTTCTCGGCATCCTCGTCATAGTGCTTGAGATTGTCGAGACCGGCGCCCATCTGCAGGTTTTCCATCACCGTCATGCGCGGGAAAATGCGCCTGCCTTCCGGCGACTGCGCGATACGCATGCGGGCGATCTCGTGCGTCGGCATCTGGGTGATGTCGGTGCCGGCGAAAGTGATTGAGCCGGCACGAGCGCGCGGCGCACCGAAGATGGTCATCATCAGCGTCGACTTGCCGGCACCGTTGGCACCGATCAGCGCGACGATCTCGCCCTGGTTGACGTGGACATCGACGCCGTTCAGCGCCTTGATGTTGCCGTAGTAGGTCTCGACGCCCTTGATGTCGAGGAGCGTTGTCTCGGCCATCACTTACGCCCTCCGCGCGGCTTGCCTGTCGGGGATTTGGTGGCCGCCGGCTTGGACTTGGCCGTCAGACGCTCGGACGGTGCTCTTGGCGCGGAGTTGGCTCTTGTATCGTATTGGGTGGCTTTTGAAGCTCCCTTCGACACTGTGACCCGCTCGCCCTGGCTGTGGCCGATCGTGTCGCTTACCGGGCCGGCGAGATAGGAAGACGATGTGCCTGGTCCGTGAGCCGAATCCGGCCCGATGTCCAGCTGCTCGATGACGTCTTCATCGCCAACCTCGGTCAGCACCGTCTCGACCTCCTCGTCGTCGACGCCGAGATAGGCGGCGATGACGCGCGGGTCGGTACGCACCGATTGCGGGCTGCCGTCGGAAATCTTGCGGCCATATTCAAGCACCACGACATGGTCGGAAATCTGCATGACCACCGACATGTCATGTTCGATCAGCAGGATCGAGGTACTGCTCTTGATGTCCATCAGCAGCGAATTCAGCGCAGCCGACTCCTTCGGATTGAGACCGGCCGCAGGCTCGTCGAGGCACAGAAGTTCGGGCCCTGTGCACATGGCGCGCGCAATCTCGAGGCGCCGCTGCGCGCCATAGGGCAGGTCGCCGGCCGGATCGTCGGCGCGATCGACAAGATCGGCCTTCTCCAGCCAGTGCTTGGCAAGCTCCACCGATTCAGCCGAGGCTCTGCGGTAGCCGCCGATCCCGAACAGGCCCAGGATCGTATAGCCGGATGCCTTCATCAGCTTGTTGTGCTGGGCAACCAGCAGATTCTCCAGCAGCGTCATGCCCGAGAACAGGCGGATGTTCTGGAAGGTGCGCGCCACCTTGGCGCGCGCCGGGATCTCATGATTGGGCAGCCGTTCGAGCAGGAAGCTCGAGCCGTCGGCCCGGTTGAGCGTAATCATGCCTTCCGACGGCTTGTAGAAGCCGGTGATGCAATTGAAGACGGTGGTCTTGCCGGCGCCATTGGGTCCGATCAGAGCGGTGATCTCGCCGCGCTTGGCCTGGAACGACAGATCGCCGATGGCGATCAGGCCGCCGAACTTCATCGAAAGATGCTCGACCTGGAGGATGGCGTCTTTCATACCCGGATTGGTCTTCTGAATGGAGGTCGCGCTCATCAGCCGTGCCCTTCCTTGGTGAAGGAGGAGGAGACCGCTTTTCGTTCACTGAGGAAGGCCGTCGGTTCACGGCTGCCGACAAAGCCGCGCGGCTTCCACAGCATGACGATGACCATCGCCATGCCGAACAAAAGCATGCGGTAAAGCTCCGGCGTGAAATCTTTTCCGAAGACACTTTTCAGGAAATCGAGTTCGCGCAGTGCCTCGGTGCCGCCGATCATCACCAGCGCGGCGACCGCGATGCCGACCAGCGAGCCCATGCCGCCGAGCACCACGATGGCCAGGATGATCGCCGATTCCAGGAAGACGAAGGATTCAGGGCTGACGAAGCCTTGCCGTGCGGCGAAGAAGGCGCCGGCAAAACCGCCGAACATGGCGCCGGTGGCAAAGGCGGTGAGCTTGGTGGTGGTGGTGTTGATGCCAAGCGAGCGGCAGGCAATCTCGTCCTCGCGCAGCGCCTCCCAGGCGCGGCCGACAGGCATGCGCCTGAGCCTGATGGTGACGAAGGCGGTCAGCAGCGCCAGCCCGAGAATGAGATAGTAGAGGAAGATCTTGTAGTAGGCGCTTGACTGGGCGATGTGCAGCACCTTGCCGATATAGTTCGGGTCGGTCGAATTAAACGTCATCAGGCCGAAGAAGGTGACCTTCGGGATGCCGGAGATGCCGGCCGAGCCGTTGGTGACTTCACGCCAGTTGATCAGCACCAGGCGGATGATCTCGCCGAAGGCCAGCGTCACGATCGCCAGGTAATCGCCACGAAGCCTGAGCACCGGAAAGCCGAGCATAACGCCCCAGAAGGCGGCCATGGCGCCGGCGGCGGGCAGCAGGATCCAGAACGACAGGCCGTATTGCGAACCGAGCAACGCATAGGCATAGGCACCGACCGCGTAAAAGGCGACGTAGCCGAGATCGAGCAGGCCGGCGAGGCCGACGACGATGTTCAGCCCCCAGGCCAGCATCACATAGATCAGGATCTGGATGCCGAAATTGTCGACCCACTTCAACGAGCCCTGCAGGCCGCCGGTTATCGACCACGCGTAGATCGACAGCACCACGACGACGAGGATCGGGTATAGCACCAGCGCCGCAATCCCGAGCTTGGTGAAATTGGCGTGGATGAAGGAGCGGAAATAGAAGATCACGCAAGCGAGCGCGTAAATGACGGCCAATGCGCGCAGGAACTGAAGGTAGCCGGCCAGATCGGGTCCCACCAACACCGGCAGGGCGCTGCCGAACGCAACGAGGACAACCGCCAGCACAACGGCGACGATGAAGGCCGGAAGCAGGAAGAAGCGCGACGCGACGCTCGCCGGCAACAGGCCGGTGGCGACATTGGTGATCTTCTGATTGGCCATGAACGGCTGGCCATATGCAATGTAGAAGAAGCGGCCAAGCATGGTCAGCACGACCACGGTGATGAGCAGCAACCAGCGCTGCACCAGGATCAGCTGGTTGCTTATGTTCTGGTCGGTCTTCAGGCCGATGAAGAGAATGAACAACCCCAGCGAGATGGCGCCGGCATAGAACGCTTCGCGCAATGCACGCTGCACGGGGGAGGCGACGGTGTCGCGCTCCGAGGATACGGAAACCGCCATTGTCTCAGACCTTTTCGACTTCTGGCCGGCCCAAAATGCCGGAAGGCAGGAAGATCAGCACGATCGCCAGGATCGAGAACGCCGCGACGTCCTTGTAGTCGATCGAGAAATACGCCGACCACATGCTCTCGATGAAGCCGATCAAAAGCCCGCCAAGCACCGCGCCCGGCAGAGACCCGATGCCGCCGAGAACGGCCGCGGTGAAGGCCTTGACCCCCGGCACAAAGCCGTCGGAAAAGGCGATGACGCCGTAATACATCAGGAACAACGTGCCCGCGACGGCCGCAAGCGCTGCACCCATGATAAAGGTGATCGAGATCGTACGGTCGACATCGACACCGAGCAGCGCCGCCATCTTGCGGTCCTGCTCGCACGCCCTTTGCGCCCGGCCGAGGGAAGTCCTGTTGACCAGGTACCAGAACAGCGCCAGCAGCAGGGCGGTGACGACGACGATGATGATCTGCTTCAGCGACACGCTGATGCCGTTGATGTTGTAGACTTGGCTGACCATCGGCGGGATCGGCTTGTTGCGCGGACCTTGCGTCACCTGGATGAAGTTCGACAGCGCGATCGACATGCCGATGGCGGTGATCAGCGGCGCCAGCCGGAACGAACCGCGCAGCGGCCGGTAGGCCACCTTCTCGATCGTCCAGTTGTAGAGGCTGGTGAGCAGCATCGCCACGATCATCATGATCAGCAGCGCCAGGACGACCGGGACCGAATAGAACAAGGAGCCGAGGATGAGGAAGACAACGAGGGCGGCGAATGCCCCGACCATGAAAATGTCGCCGTGGGCGAAGTTGATCATGCCGATGATGCCGTAGACCATCGTGTAGCCGATTGCGATCAGCCCATAGATCGATCCCAGCGTCAGCCCATTGATAAGCTGCTGGACAAAGTACTGCATGTGTACATGGCTCCCCTGGAATGTCGCCCATGCAGACGCATTCCTTTTCGTATTTCCCCTAGTCGTAAAGTTTCGAGCCTGGATTGCAACGTGATTTTTCAAACGTCGAGCGTGTTTTGCCGGCACGCCTTCCGATTGCCCGTTTTTTTGCTCCCGACCCCTGGACTATCGCGGACCCTATCATTGGCATAACGCAATGTCTTTGACGATTCAGCCGGACCAGCGACCTCATTTCGAAGAAATCCCGGTCAAAATTAGGTGATGAGACGAATCTTTGCGTTGTTGGCGGGTTTCTTTTTTAGCCACATTCCGTACTGACCAGCTGCAACATGGGTTACTTCCGACTATGGCGGTGGATGCCTCGCCCAACGCGCTAACCTTTCGCTGACTGGTTTCGCCAAGAGGTCCCGCTCTGGGTCCAAGTCTTCGTCTCGGTGGATGATCGGCAGCCTACCGTATCACTTAACCACAAAACCGTGCGCGAACGGATCGCGGTCGTCGATGAATATGGTGTTCAGGCCGGTCATCCGCGCCCAGCCGCCGATCGAGGGAATGATGGCCGGCTTGCCGGCAACAGTGACGTCCTTCTCGACCTTGCCCTTGAACAGCGAGCCGATGATCGATTCGTGGACAAAACTGTCGCCGGCCTTGAGCTTGCCCTTGGCATGGAGCTGCGCCATGCGCGCCGAGGTGCCGGTGCCGCAAGGTGAACGGTCGATCGCCTTGTCGCCATAGAAGACGGCGTTGCGTGCGTCGGCCCCCTCCACCGTCGGCTTGCCCGTCCACAGCATGTGGGACAGCCGGTTGATGCCGGGGTTTTCCGGATGCACGAACGAGTACTTCTCGTTAAGCCGCTGCCGCACCACAGGGCTCCAGGCGATGAAATCGCCGGCGGAATAATCAGCCATGTCGCGAAAATTCGCCTGCGGCTCGACGATGGCGTAGAAATTGCCGCCATAGGCGACATCGACAGTGATCTCGCCAAGCTGCGGGCAGTCGACCGTCAGTCCCTCGGCATAAAGGAAGGACGGTACATTGGTGATGCGCACCTCCTCGACATAGTCGCCGACCTGTTTGTATTCGGCGATAACCAGCCCGGCCGGTGTGTCGAGCCGGAGCACGCCGGGTGTCTTCGGCTTGATCAGCCCATGTTCGATGGCCATCGTCACCGTGCCGATCGTGCCGTGGCCGCACATCGGCAGGCAGCCCGACGTCTCGATGAACAGGATGGCTATGTCGCAATCCTCGCGCGTCGGCGGATAGAGGATCGAGCCCGACATGACGTCGTGGCCGCGTGGCTCGAACATCAGCCCGGTGCGGATCCAGTCATACTCCGCCAGGAAATGCGCCCGCCGCTCCATCATCGTCGAACCCTCGAGCAAGGGACCGCCGCCGGCGACCAGCCGCACCGGATTGCCGCAGGTATGGCCGTCGATGCAAAAGAAGGATTTTTTGGCCATGATTTCCTCGGACTCAAAACCGTTGCGGGCTGAAGGGGGCAAGATCGATCGGCGAAGTCTGCCCGAGAACAAGATCGCGGATCAAGCGGCCGGTGGCCGCCGCCTGGGTCAGGCCGAGATGGCCATGGCCGAAGGCGTAGACAATGTTGGGCGCGGTTCGCGCCGTGCCGATCACCGGCAGCGAATCCGGCAGCGACGGGCGATAGCCCATCCACTCGCGGCCGCCTGACGCGTCCAACCCCGGAAGGAACTGTCTGGCTTTTTCCAGCATGGCCTTCGAGCGCGCAAAATTCGGCGGCCGGTCGAGACCGCCCAACTCGACGGCGCCGCCGACGCGCAAGCCCGTGTCGAGTGGCGTGATGACGAAGCCATGGCCGGAAAAGATCAGCATTCGCTGCACGTCGAAAGCGGTCTTCGGCAGTGTGGTGTTGTAGCCGCGCTCGGTTTCGAGCGGGATGGTGTCGCCAAGCGCCTTCGCCAGCAGATGCGACCATGCCCCGGCGGCCACGACAAGATGTCTTGCCTGCCTGGTCGTGCCGTCGGTCAGCGTCAGCGTCGCGCCATCAGGTTTGGCGGCGACGCGCTCTATGCGCGCCTTTTCGAAACGCGCGCCCAACCCTTCGGCATAGGCCCACACCGCCTTGCCGAGCAGTTTCGGATCGGCGACGGTCTTCCAGCCCGGCACGAAGGTGCCCTTGATGAAGCGCGGCGACAGTCCCGGCTGCAGCCGCGCCAGTTCGTCGCCTTCGACATGGCGAAAGTCGATGCCGAAGCGCTGGCGCGCCGCCCAGCCCGGCAGCCCGGCCTGAAACTCGGCCTCGCTTTCATAAAGTTCCAGCGAACCGTCCTCGCGCAGCATCGGCCGCGTGCCGGAACGGTCGAGCAGTCCCATCCATTCGGCCTCGGCGAGCTTCATCATGTCTGCCTGAGCAGCAAGGCTCGCCTCATATTTTGCCGGTGCGCCGGCGCGCCAGAAGCGGAACAGCCAAGGCAACAGTTTCGGCAGATAGGCTGGCGGGATGCTGAGTGGCCCGAGCGGATCGGCAAGCCATTTCGGCAAGTGCCGCATCATGCCCTTATGCGCCAGCGGCAGCACGTCGGAGAAGGCGAAGGCGGCGGCATTGCCGGAGCTCGTCTCCTCGCAGATGCCGGTGCGGTCGAAGACCGTGACGCTGCGCCCGGCCTCGGCCAGCATGGCCGCCGCGCAGATGCCGACAATGCCGCCACCGACAATGGCGATATCTACCCCTTCTCCCCGTTCACGGGGGTGAGGAGTGGTCCGCGAAGCGGTGGAAAAGCCGACTGCTTGGCTTTCCGAACGACGAACGCCCGGAGCGCCAGCGAAGGGCTGCGGGGCCCGAAGGGCGGATGAGGGGCGGCGGCCCTCCTCTGTGTCCCTGGAATTTCCTTGCACGTCGGCGCTGCCCCTCATCTGGCTGCCGCCATCTTCTCCCCGTGCACGTGCACGGGGAGAAGAAAGCCTTCAGAACTGCGGCAGCTTCGGCCGTACCGCCAGCGCGTCCTTGACGATCTTCTCGACCGCTTTGCGGCGCTCGCCCGACAGCGGCTGGCGCGGCATGCGCACGCGGTCATTTGTGTCGATCGCGAGCACTTCGGCAAGCTTGATGTTTTGGACCAGATAGGTCGAGACATCGAGATCGAGCAGCGGCCGGAACCAGCGGTAGATCGAAAGCGCCTCCTCGCGGCGGCCCTGCTTCATCAGCTGGTAGATGGCGACGGTCTCGCGCGGGAAGGCGACGACCAGACCCGCCACCCAGCCGATGGCGCCCACCGACAGCGCCTCGAAGGCGAGATTGTCGACGCCGGTGAACAAATCGTAGCGGTCGCCGAAGCGGTTGATGATCTCTGTCGAGCGGCGGATGTCGTCGGAGGACTCCTTGATGGCGACGAAGCGCTTGTCCGCAGCCAGATCCTCCATCTGGTCGACAGTGACATCGACACGGTAGGCCAGCCGGTTGGAGTAGATCATCACCGGCAGGTCGCCGGCCTGAGCGACGGCGCGCAAGGCGGCGACCGTCTCTTCCGGGTTGGTGTGATAGATCGGGCTCGGTACCACCATCAGCCCGTTGGCGCCTTCCCGGCTCGCGCGCTTTGCGATGTTCGCCGCCTCGCGGGTGCCTGCCTCGTTGACGGTCAGCAGAACCGGCTTGCTGCCGGCAACTTTCTGGGCAGTCTTCAGCACCTCGATTTTTTCGTCATGCGACAGCATCGGGCCTTCGCCGAGCGAGCCACAGACGATGATGCCGTCGCAACCGGCATCCATCTGCAACGCAAAGCAGCGCTCCATCTCGGCATGATCGAGGCGGTCGTCATCAGTAAACTTGGTCGTGACGGCGGGGAAAACTCCGGTCCACATGATCGTCTCTCCATCTGATATATCAGCCGTATATCTATTTGAAAACCGGCTGTCAACGCGGAATTCGTTATGATATATGTGAGATATATCAGGAGCCCACCTTTGATATCCAGTGAGACAGCATACCCCGAGCCGGCCGCCGCCAAGGCCTACCATGTACTCGAGCATATGATCGTGACGTTGGAACTGGCGCCGGCGAGCTTTGTCACCGAAGGCGCCCTCATCGAGAAGCTGGCGCTAGGACGCACGCCGGTGCGCGAAGCGATCCAGCGCCTCGCCTGGGAAGGACTGCTCGATGTCAGGCCACGCGCCGGCATCGCCATTGCCCCGCTTCATCCCGGCGACTGGCTGCGCGTGCTGGATGCCAGGCGCGGCGTCGAGGTGGTGCTGGCGCGCTCGGCCGCCCGCTTCGTCACCCGCGAGGCCGCCGACCTGTTTCATGAGGCAGCCCTTGCCATGCAGAAGGCCGTCATCTCGGGCAATGTGCTGGCCTTCATCCAGGCCGACAAGGCGCTCGACGAGGCCTTGGCGATGGCCGCCGACAACCCGTTTGCGGCCCGTCTGGCCGCGCCCCTGCAGACCCACAGCCGCCGCTTCTGGTTCCGCTACAAGGCCGACACAGGACTGGCCGAATCGGCTGAGCACCACGTCGCGCTAATCCGCTCGATCCTGGCTGGTGACGAAGAGGCTGCCGCCAAGGACGCCAAACGCCTTATGGCACTGCTGCGCGGCCATGCCGAAGTGGCCGCCACACGCTGAACTCCGTCTTTGCTCCAGACTTCCGACCGGTCTTTTATCAGGTGCCCGGCAAGACTGCTGCCATAGCCGCCCCGTCCCAGCCTTCGCCAGCCGTGATGATGCAGCTTTGGCCGTGTGTGTCGGTGGCCAGGATGGTCCAAGTGCCCTGGTCGGAGACGAATATCTCCAGCACCACATTCGGGTTCACCAGGCCACGTGCGGCTTGGCTTTCGTGGAACTTCTCGCCGAGCGCCTTGACCAGGTCGGTCCGCGCCGCGCATTGATCGGCTTTGGCCTCGGCGATGCCGGACATCGCGAACACCGCAAAGAACATCGCCGCCACAAGACGTCGTGTCATCTGACACCTCCTTGCGCCAGACGAGAACCCCGGCTGCTACCGGCGCTATTTTGATGGCCTGCACCACGGCAGGAATGCAATTTAAGGCAGATGACAGGCTCTTGGTTCCATCGCTTAAACGTGATGGCCAATGTCGGTTTCGTACAAAGAAAGGCCCGGGACGTTGAACCCAGGCCTTCTTGCCGATCTTCGAAATCGTCCGGTCAGTTCATCGTCGGGATGACGAACTCGGCACCGTCCTTGATGCCTGAGGGCCAGCGCGAGGTCACCGTCTTGGTCTTGGTGTAGAAGCGGAACGCGTCCGGGCCGTGCTGGTTGAGGTCGCCGAAGGACGACGCCTTCCAGCCGCCGAACGTGTAGTAAGCGATCGGAACCGGGATCGGCACGTTGATGCCGACCATGCCGACCTGGACGCGCGAAGCAAAATCACGAGCAGCATCACCGTCACGGGTGAAGATGGCCACGCCATTGCCCATCTCATGATCGTTGGCGAGCTTGATGGCGCTCTCATAGGTCGGCGCACGCACCACCGACAGCACCGGACCAAAGATCTCTTCCTTGTAGATGCGCATGTCGGCCGTCACATTGTCGAACAGGCAGCCGCCCATATAGTAGCCATCCTCGTAGCCCTGCATGGAGAAGCCGCGGCCATCGACGACCAGCTTGGCGCCTTCCTTGACGCCGGTGTCGACATAACCCTTGACGCGTTCCAATGCCTGCGCCGTCACCAGCGGGCCGAAATCGGCGGACGAATCCGTCGACGGGCCGACCTTGAGGCTTTCGACACGCGGGATCAGCTTTTCCATCAGCCGGTTGGCGGTGTCGTTGCCGACGGGAACGGCAACCGAGATCGCCATGCAGCGCTCGCCGGCCGAGCCGTAGCCGGCGCCGATCAGCGCATCGACCGTCTGGTCCATGTCGGCATCGGGCATGATGACCATGTGGTTCTTGGCGCCGCCGAAGCACTGCACGCGTTTTCCCGCCGCCGTGCCGCGCGAATAGATGTAATGCGCGATCGGCGTCGAGCCGACAAAGCCGATAGCCTTGATATCAGGATCGTCGAGGATGGCGTCGACGACGTCCTTGTCGCCATTGACGACGTTGAGGACGCCAGCCGGCAGGCCAGCCTCGAGGAACAGTTCGGCGATGCGCATCGGCACGCCAGGGTCACGCTCGGAAGGCTTCAGGATAAAGGCGTTGCCGCAGGCCAGCGCCGGGGCAATCTTCCACAGCGGGATCATGGCCGGGAAATTGAACGGGGTGATGCCGGCAACGACGCCAAGCGGCTGGCGCATCGAATAGACATCGATGCCGGGGCCGGCGCCGTCGGTGAACTCGCCCTTCATCATGTGCGGCGCACCGATGCAGACTTCGACGACTTCGAGGCCGCGCTGGATGTCGCCCTTGGCGTCGGCGATGGTCTTGCCGTGCTCGCGCGCTAGGAGATCGGCCAGTTCGTCATAGTCGCGGGCAACCAGTTCAAGAAACTTCATCAGCACGCGCACACGCCGCTGCGGGTTGGTCGCAGCCCATTTGATCTGTGCTTCCTTGGCGTTCAGCACAGCCGCACGCAGTTCCGCCGGCGACGCCAGCGCCACCGTGCCGCGCACCGAGCCGTCCATGGGCTGCATGACGTCCTGCTTGCGCCCGCTGGTCCCGGCGACATGCTTGCCTCCGATGAAATGACCGTATTCGATCATGGTTTCTCTCCCTGAGTTTGTGATGAAGCATTCAACGCCTTTGCAGGCGCGAAGGCAACGCGAGGGGAAACGCAACCGTTGTGCAAGAAATAGACAACGAAGGACGAGTGTGCATTAATTGCCGCAAATTACAGATTGCTGAAAGGCCCGAAGGTTGCGCTCCGTCACACCCCCCTCTGTCCTGCCGGACATCTCCCCCGCAAGGGGGGAGATCAGATGTGGCCGCCGCCTTCGCAAATCTTCAACGCACCAAAAGAGACGCAGGTGGCGGAGCTGCCAATCTCCCTCCTTGCGGGGGAGATGGCCGGCAGGCCAGAGGGGGGTGGGCGGGAACGCCGCGTTCGCCGCTAGCCCGGACCACCCCCATGAACTGGGATGACGTCCGCATCTTCCTCGCCGTGGCCCGCGCCGGGCAGATCCTTGGCGCCGCCAAGCGGCTGGAACTCAATCACGCCACCGTCTCGCGCCGCATCGCAGCGCTTGAGGATGCGTTACGGACAAAACTGTTTCGCCGGCTTACCACCGGCAGCGAGCTGACGCCGGCCGGCCAGCGCTTTCTCGACATTGCCGAGCGCATGGAAGCCGACATGATCGCCGCGCGCTCCGCCGTGTCGGGCGAAGGCGACGATATCTCAGGCACGGTGCGCATCGGCGCGCCCGACGGGTTTGGCGTTGCATTCCTCGCCACGCGTCTTGGCGCGCTGACCGCGCTGCACCGCGAACTCACCATCCAGCTGGTGCCGGTGCCGCGTTCCTTCTCGCTGTCGCGGCGCGAGGCCGACATCGCCATCACCGTCGAGCGGCCGAGCGAAGGCAGGCTGGTGGCGGGAAAGCTGGTCGACTACACCCTCGGCCTGTTTGCCTCGCGGGACTATGCGCAGGCGCACGGCTTACCCGAGACCGCTGCCGAACTCGGCCAGCATACGCTGATCGGCTATGTCCCAGACCTGATCGTCAGCCCGTCGCTCGACTATGCGGCGGAGTTCAGCCCGGACTGGCGCACCAGCTTCGCCATCTCCTCAGCGCTGGGCCAGGCCGAAGCGGTGCGGTCGGGCGCCGGCATCGGCATCTTGCACACCTTTGTCGCCCGCTCGATGCCGGAGCTGATCCCCGTCAACATCGTGACGCCGATCCGCCGCGCCTACTGGCTGGTCTATCATGAATCGGTCCGGCCGCTGCGCCGCGTGCAGATCGTCGCCAACTTCATCACCAAGGCGGTCGAGAGAGAGCGCGGGCTGTTTGTCTGATGGCCGCGCCGCCTTGCCTTCGCCACAAAATCGGCCAGTGTGGCAACAAGCGCGATGTCGCCTATCATTAAGGATTGGCTGCGCCGGGTGGGACACTTTTTTGCAAAGCTGGTGCGGATCAAAATGCGAGCGGTGCTCGCCATCTTGCCGCTTGTCGCGCTTTCCGCCTGCGCCAATCCATGGACCGAAGTTCCGGAAGCCGAACTGCCCAAGCCGGTCCGTATCGCAATGGCCCGCCCGTCGCCTTTCGTCTTCGGCAATTATTGCGGTCCCGGCACCCGCACCGGCGACCTCTCGGCTCGCCCTGTCAATCGCCTCGACAGCGCCTGCCAAATCCATGACGCCTGCTACATCGCGCGCCATAATCATTGCGACTGCGACGGCGCGCTCGTCGCCTCGGCAAAGGCGATCCGTGATGACAAGACAGCGCCGAAAAAGATGCGCGGCGAGGCCGAGCTTTTGATCGCCACTTTCGCGCTTCCCGTCTGCAAGGTGTTTCCGCAAGGCTTCCTGCCGCCGCGCGATCCGGCTGAACTGAAGACGATGAACGGTGCGACCGGATGAACCGCGCCATCTGCCTGGCCTTGGCCGGGCTGGGGCTGGCGGCCCTTGCCGGTTGCGCCGCCCCGATCCGGCACAGCTGCGATTTCTTTCCCGATGCGAAGGATTGCGGCCGGCCGTCGCTATCGGCCGACACGCCGGGACCGCAGACTGCAGCAGCAGCGTTTTTCGGCGATGCCGGCGCCCGCGACTATGAAAGGCAGTTTCTGGCGCTGCTCGCCCACAACCAGATCGGCGCCATCGACAGGGCGAACGGCACCGGTCCGTTCGGACATGACCGCCACGCCATCGCCAACCGCGATTTCCAGGCCACCTACCGGACGCTGGAACGGCTGGCGAAGCCGGTTACCGCCGAACAGATGCCGGCAGTGAGCGGCACAGCCGGCGAAGGCCATTTCAACGGCCGTTGGCGCGTGTCGCGGCAGACGCTCTATGTCAACGCCGCCGCGCGGCCCTCCGCGCCAAAGACGTTCAGCTTTTCCGGCCTGCAGGCGCGCTCGGTCGAGATCGTGATGCGCCAGGCGGGAAAGCAGCCGGTTGAGATATCGGGCGCCTGCGACGGGGCGCTGGCGATTCGCGCCGGCGGTGGCTCGCGCAGCGTGGCGAGCGGTGCCGCCTTCCGCCTCCGCCTGTCGGCCGGGCAAACCGCCAGCCTGTTCCCCAGCGATGGTTTGAACCGCTGCAGTCTCAAGCTCAGCTCCAGTCTGGCGCCGGCAGGCGCCCCGCTCACCATCCTGCGCGAAGAGGTTGCCTATCCGGCGATAGCCGCGCTCGACAGCCGCTACGAGCGTTGTCCAGTGCCCGGTCCATCCGGCCTGGATGAACTCGCCCGCGTCTTCTATGCCGGCCGCTGGCTGTCGCAGAGCTGTTCGCTGCCGCTCGGGTCACCGCGCCTGTTACGCAAGTCGCGCGACGGCTTCAACGCCAAGGTCGAAGCGCTGCTCGGCGCGCCTTTACCCGACAGCGCCTTCGACAAGGCCGACCCCGAACTGCCGCTCGATTTCTCGCGCGCGCCGAAACTCAAGCTGGTCTATCTGTCGTCGCTGGAGTTCAAGGCCGATTTTTCCGGCCGCGTCATCGAGCGGCTGATCCGCCATCACGCAGCCCTCGGCACCAAAGTGCGCATCATGGTCACAGACGTGCTGGAGCGCGACAAGGACGATGCCCTGCTGCACCGGCTGGCGGCCGATTATCCCAATGTCGAGTTGCAGGAATATCGTTGGCGGGCCGACCACGGCGCGCCGGTCGACGAGCAACTGTCACAGCTGCACAAGACCCATCACGTCAAGATGCTGGCGACGCTTGCCGAGGATCCCGCCCGCTCGCGCGTCATCATCGGCGGCCGCAACATTCATGACGGCTTCCTGTTCCACAAGCCGATCGACCTGTCGCGCTATCCGAACCTCGAGCAATACGGCAAGACCGACGGCCTCTCGCTCAACTACTATTCGAACTGGAGCGATTTCGACATCGAGTTTGCCGACCCGGCCACGGTCGAGACGCTGGCCGCGCATCTCTCGACATTGTGGCTGCGCGACGCCGACACCAAAATCGCAAGACCCTTCTCCATTCCGGTGCGCTCCGACAGCCGGCGCCCGCCGGGCACGGTGCGCCATTTCATTTCCGTGCCCTACGAGGACAACCATGCGCTCGAGACCTATTTCGTCGAGCTGATCGACACTGCCCGGCACCATATCGAGATCGTCAATCCCTACCTTAATCTGACGCCGAAGCTCAGCCTGGCCATCGAGCGGGCGCTGGCGCGCGGCGTCAGGATCGACATTGTCGGCCGCATCGACCTCAAGGGCGATATTGGCGGCAAGCTGCTGACCGCGCTCAACAAGCTGTTCGTGGAGAAATATTGCGACCGCATCAACATCCGCGAATTCAAGGCGCCCGATGTCGTGCTGCACTCCAAGATCATGATGATCGACGAAAGGCTGGTGACGATCTCGTCGGTCAATCTCAACAACCGCAGTTTCTTCCACGATCTGGAGAACGGCATGACGGTGCTCGACCCTGCCTTCTACGCCAGGATGCAGCCGGTCTATGACGACTATGTCGCCCATTCGAACCCGGTATCGACCAAGGTGACGATACCGTGGGCCTACCGATGGCTGTTCTCGAAGGGTTGGGTGAAAGAGGCGTTTTGAGGGGCTGGCGACGCTGAAGGAATGCCGTTCTGTAGCGATCCTTTACACCCCCTCTGTCCGGTAGGACAGAGGGGGTGCTGGCCCGCCAGCTTTAAAAAGCACCCCTACCTCAAATACCGCTCCGGCCCCAGCTCCCGCACATCGATATCAGGCACCTTGCTGGAGATGATGTCGGACAGCACCTTGGCCGAGCCGCAGGCCATGGTCCAGCCAAGCGTGCCGTGCCCGGTGTTGAGATAGAGGTTGGAGAACTCGGTGCGGCCGACCAGCGGCGGCCCGTCCGGCGTCATCGGCCGCAGCCCGCACCAGAAGGACGCCGCCTTGAGGTCGCCGCCATCCGGGAACAGATCGCCGACCGAATGTTCGAGGGTGCGCCGGCGCGATTCATGCAGCCTGAGATCGAAGCCGGAAATCTCCGCCGTGCCGCCGACGCGGATGCGGTCGCCGAGCCTGGTGATCGCCACCTTGTAGGTTTCGTCCATTACCGTCGACACCGGGGCGGCGACCGCGTCCTTGATCGGAACGGTGATCGAATAGCCCTTGACCGGATAGACCGGGATCGGGCGCCTGAGCAGGCGCATGAAGCGCGCCGAATAGCTGCCCAGCGCCAGCACATAAGCGTCGGCCGCGCGGGAGCGCTGGTCGGTGCCGACGCTGACGATGCGATTGCGGTTCTTGGAGAAGCGCCGGATCTGCGTACCGTACTCGAACGTGACGCCGCGCGCCACGCAGAGCTCGGCCAGCCGATCGGTGAACATCTTGCAGTCGCCAGTTTCGTCGCCGGGCAATCTCAGCCCGCCGACAAACTTTTCCCGCACGCCGGCCAGCGCAGGTTCGGCGCCAATGCAGCCTTCGGGATCGAGCAACTCGTAGGGAACGCCATATTTCTTCAGCACCTCTACATCGCCGCCGGTGCCGTCGAGCTGCTTTTGCGTGCGAAACAGCTGCAGCGTGCCCTTGGTCCGCTCATCATAAGCGATGCCGGTCGCCTCGCGCAGCGCCTTCAGCGTGTCGCGGCTGTATTCGGCGAGCGGCACCATGCGCGCCTTGTTGATGGCATAGCGATCCGCGGTGCAATTGCGCAGCATCTTGATGAGCCATGTCCACATATACGGATCGAAGGCCGGCCGCACCACCAGCGGGCCGTGCTTCATCAACAGCCACTTGATTGCCTTCAGCGGAATGCCGGGGCCGGCCCAGGGCGAAGCATAGCCCGGCGAGATCTCGCCGGCATTGGCGAAGCTGGTTTCCAGCGCCGGCCCTTTCTGGCGGTCGAACACCGTCACCTCGTGGCCGGCCTCAGCGAGATAATAGGCAGTGGTGACCCCGATAACGCCGCCGCCCAACACGAAGATCTTCATCGCATCACTCTCCACGACGACTTCCGTCAGAGGGCCGCCGCCTCCTGTCTGCCGGATTCTGCGGCGTCCGCCAAGGGGCGGCGTGTCGCGGCTCTATTCGTTGATATAGCGGCGGTGGAAGCGGGGGCCGAGACTGGTCAGGATTTCATAACCGATCGTGCCGGCATGACCGGCGGCGTCATCGACGCTCTGCGAGGGGCCTAGGAGTTCGACAAGGTCGCCCTCGCGCAGCCGGCCGGCCGGCAGGGCCGAGATGTCGAGTATGATCGAATCCATCGACACCCGCCCGACAAAGGGCAGTCGCACGCCGTCGAGCCAGGCAGCCGAAGCCGCGCGCCGGTGCCAGCCATCGGCATAGCCGAGCGAGATCGTGGCCGCGCGCAAGGGACCGCTGGCCAGAAACGCATGTCCGTAGCCGACGCCCGCGCCCTTATCGATGCCGCGTGTCTGGATGATCTTTGCCTCGAGCCGCACCACCGGCAGCATCGGGTTCGCCTCATCAGGCGTCGGATTGATGCCGTAGAGCGCAGCGCCCGGACGCGCGAGGTCGTACTGATAGCGCGGCCCAAGAAAGATGCCGGAGGAATTGTCCAGCGACGCCGGCGCCTTGGGCAGCATTTTGCGCAGCCGTTCGAACTCCCTGAGTTGCGCGTCATTGGCCGCATTGGTCGGTTCGTCCGCACGGGCCAGATGGCTCATGACGAGAACGACATCGACGCCGGCGAAAGCATCGGCCGTAAGCGCCTCGACCTCTGCCGGCGCCATGCCCAGCCGCGACATGCCGCTGTCGACCTGGATGGCGGCCTTGAGCTTGCGGCCGGCCTTCTGGCCGGCTTTGCTCCACGCCTTCAATTGTCCGCCACTGTTGATGACGGGAACAAGGTCGGCAGCCACCGCTTCGGGTTCCGAGCCCGGCGGCAGCCCGTTCAGCACATGGATTTCCAGCTTCGGTCCGAGTGCGTCGCGCAGCGCGACACCCTCGGTGAGATGCGCGACAAAGAAGCTGTCGCAGCCTTCGGCAACCAGTGCCGCCGCCACTTGCCGCGCGCCGAGCCCGTAACCGTCGGCCTTGACGACGCCGGCGCAACGCACGCCGCCGAGCTTTGCCTTGAGCCGCCGGTAATTCTCTCGGATAGCGCCGAGATCGATGGTGAGAATGGCGCCGGCCGCCGCTTCGCTGATCGTATCTTTGGCTTTATGCATCGCAGACCCGCTGAAGTCGGCGCTGCCCCTCATTGTCCTGCCGGATATTTCTCCCCGGCCCTATACGGGGAGTTGAGGAGCGGTCGGCGTAAAGCGGACGAAAAGCCAACTGCTTGGCTTTTCGAGTGACGAAAGCCGGCAGGCGGGTGAGGGGCAGCCCAGACGCTGCGCTAAGAGGCCATTGCCCGGCGTCGTTCATATGGGTCTCGTGGCTGCGGGTGTCCCGATCAATAAAGCACGAATCAGGTGCCGTGCGAACCGTCACATCCAGCTAGGCAAGATGACGGAACGCCGCCACCACATCCTCATAGACCTTGCGTTTGAACGGCACTATCAGATCGGGCAGGTCCTGCATCGGCCGCCATGCCCATTCATCGAATTCGGCGGTGTGGCCGCCCGGCGGCGGATTGATCTGGATCTCTCTGGTCTCGCCGTGAAAGCGGTAGGCGAACCATTTCTGCGTCTGGCCGCGATAGCGGCCCTTGAGGGCGATGCCGACCAGATCGGGCGGCAGGTCGTAGTTGATCCAATGCGGCGCCTCGGCCAGCAGCGTGACCGAGCGCATGCCGGTCTCTTCATAGAGCTCGCGCCCGGCCGCCTGCAGCGGCTCCTCGCCCTCGTCGATGCCGCCTTGCGGCATCTGCCAGAGCTGCGTGGTCCCGGCAAATTCGCTGTCCGGTTCGGCGATGCGGTGCCCGACCCAGACCAGCCCGTCGCCATTGAGGATCATCAGCCCGACACAGGGGCGGTATGGCAGCGTCTCGGGATCGATCTTTTTAGCCATCGGAGTTTAAAGCCGTTCTGAGATTCGCTCCGGCGAGGCAGTGGCGAATGATTTCGAGAACCGGAGCGGAGCGTACTCAAAGTAGGCTTGCCCCGGAAGCGGAAAACGTGGGTTCGTTCCAGTCACTGCCACCCGGCCCCGTTGCCGCCGTTGCGGTCGAATGGCAGAGTAATTCCATGAAAAATATTCAAATCATCGACGGCGCCTTGAACGCAACCTTCAGCGTGTTCGAGGCAACAGAGGAGGAGTACGCCGCCATCTTCCCGGATGGAAGAGACATGGAACTGGCCGAAGATTTATTTGAGCGGCTTGGTGAAGACGAGGCAGGTCGCGTGCTGGCGCCGCTTTGGGGTCGTCCCATCCTGAAACGCGATGTGCTCGGAATCCACGGCACCCTGTTCTACAACAACGAATATCGGCGGAGACACATCCCGCAATCAAAGCGCGAGGTCGACTGGGATGATGGTTCAATCAATCAGGCCCAGAGAGAGCTCTTTTCTCGGCATCGTTGAAAATCGCCACAAGCGCCGGTCAGCCCTTTTCCGGGTCGATGGCCACCGCCGAGATCGGCACGATCTCGATGCCGCGCTTTTTCGCTTCGACCGCCCAGAACGCCACGGTGTCGACGGTGAGGTCGAAAGCCGAGCCGATGCCGACGGCGGAGCCTTTCGCACGCGCGGTCGCTTCCAGCGCGTCGAGCTTTTTCAGGATGGCGCCGCGGTCCTGCACGGCGTCGATTGCCGTATCGCCGGCGACGAACGGCACACCGTCCTTCAAGGCGAGATCGGACGCCAAGCTCCGTGCGGACGAGCCGTCATCGATATAGGCAAGGCCGCGCTTGCCAAGCTCGGCCATGAACGGCCCCATCGCTGTCGCGTCGGCCGAAAAGCGCGCCCCCATATAGTTCATGACGCCGGTATAGTTGGTGGTCCGCGACAGCGCCCAGCGCAGATTCTTCAGATTGTCGTCCTGGCTTGCCGCCACTGTCAGCGTGTTGCGGCCGGGATTGACATTGGGATAGTCGAACGGTTCGAGCGGCACCTGCATGACCACCTCATGCCCGCTCTGCCGTGCCGCCTGCATCCACCGGCCAATGCTGTTGCCTTGCGGCGCAAAAGCCAGCGTCACTTCGGCCGGCAGCTTGGCGATCGCCGCCTGCGTGCCGGTCTGCGACACGGCAAGCCCGCCGATGACGATTGCCACGCGAGCGCCGCGCGAACCCGACCACGGCCGCGCATAGACATCGAACGGCCGCCGGCCGTCAGCGGCGCGAACCGGGAGTGGGCCGGTGTCGCTGGCCTCGATCAGCGCCCTGTCGGGGACATGCGCGATCTTCAGGTTCTGGCCGATCGTCGACGGGTCGTGGATGACAATGGCTGCATTGGGCGGGCCGTCACCCTCCTGGGTTTGCACATGGATGATCTGCGGACCGCTGGCCTTGGGCGTTTCCGCCTTCGGCGCTGCCGCCGTCGCTTGAGCAGTGGGCGCTGCGGCCGCGGGCTCGGCCGCCGCCGTCACCTTTGGCGTCGAGACCGCGATTGCTTCCGGTTTGCGGAACGGCTTCTCGCGCAGCGCGATCGCGCCGGAGATGCCGACCGCGGCCAGCACGACCAGCGTCGCCGCGACGGCGCCAGCGCTGATCCCGCGCGACGCAGCACGCGGTCGGACGGTCTGTCCGAGCGGGCGTTCGATGTCCTTGCCGACGTCAGCCAAGCCGCATCCCCGGGCGCGTGATCAGCGAAATCTTTTCGCCATGCGCAGATCCAAAACTGAAGGCGCGTCCCCTGCGCCTTTTGAGGCGCAGCGCCCAGCTGCCCCCGAATCAAACTGCCGGAACCTCACGGTCCCGGCAGCATTGCACCGCTTCGATTGGGCAGCCAGAGCTACCAGTCGATTTTACTGGTTGAGCACTGCCTTTTCCGGATTCGGCGGGAATGCCGGATCGGTCTTCTGGCCGCGCAGCAGCTGTTCGGCATAGATCAGCTGCAGATCGTCCTTCGGATCCGGCGGCACATAGGCAGCCGAGCCCGAGCCGGTATCGCTCTCGTCGGCGCCCTTGATATGGCCCTTGAGGTCCGATTCGCCGCGCGTCAGGTCCCTGCCCTGCAGTTCGGGCGGCAGCGGCTGGTCGACCTTGATATCGGGTGTGATACCCTTGCCCTGGATCGACTTGCCGGACGGCGTGTAATAGAGCGCCGTCGTCAGGCGCAGCGCGCCGTTCTCGCCAAGCGGGATGATGGTCTGCACCGAGCCCTTGCCGAACGACTGCGTGCCGACCACTGTGGCGCGGCGCAGGTCCTGCAGCGCGCCGGCGACGATCTCGGAGGCGCTGGCCGAACCGCCATTGACGAGCACGATCAGCGGCTTGGCGCCGATGTCGTCGCCTGCCTTGGCGTCGAAGCGTGTGACGTCCTTCGGGTCGCGGCCGCGGGTCGAGACGATCTCGCCACGGTCGAGGAAGGCGTCGGACACGCTCACCGCCTGGTCGAGCAGGCCGCCCGGGTTGAGGCGCAGATCGAGCACATAGCCCTTGAGCTTGTCGTTCGGCACCTGCTTCTTGATGGTGTCGATGGCATTCTCGAGGTCGTCATAGGTCTTTTCGGTGAAGGAGGTGATCTTCATGTAGCCGATGTCGTTCTCGACCCGGAACTTGACCGCCTTGACCTTGATGATATCGCGCACCACCGTCAGCTCGATCGGCTTGTCGGCGCCCTGGCGCAGGATGGTCAGCTTGATCGGCGTGTTGACCAGGCCGCGCATCTTTTCGACTGCATCGTTGAGCGTCAGGCCGCGAACCTCTTGGCCGTCGATCTTGGCGATATAGTCGCCGGCCAGCACGCCTGCCTTGGCAGCCGGGGTGTCGTCGATCGGCGTGATCACCTTGACCAGGTCGTTCTCCATGGTGACCTCGATGCCGAGGCCGCCGAACTCACCCTTGGTCTGCACGCGCATGTCCTGCGCCTGCTCGGCGTTCATGTAGGAGGAGTGCGGGTCGAGCGAGGTGAGCATGCCGTTGATGGCGTTTTCGACCAGCGACTTGTCGTCCGGCGGCGTCACATACTGCGCCCGCACGCGCTCGAAGATGTCGCCGAAGATCGCCAGTTGCTTGTAGGTCTCGGAGCCTGCAGCGTTCGCCGTCGAGCCGGGCGCGCCATAGACCAGGCTCATCGCTGACGCGCCCATCAGCGCACCGGCAATAAGAAGCGACAGTTTCCGCATCATTTCACGTCCTTCCAGAGAAGCGGTCCGCCCACCATGGGGTCGGATCGACGGGTTTTCCATCCTTGCGGAACTCGACGTAGAGTTCCGGCGTGGCATTTCCATTCTTCGAGGCCGAGGTGCTTGCCACCCGGGCCTCTCCCATCGCGCCGACCGGCTCTCCTGCGAGCACCGACTGGCCAGACGCGACGCTGATTCTGCTCATCCCCGCCAGGACGACATGATAGCCGTCTCCCGCATTGAGGATCAAGAGTTGACCATAGGAGCGAAAAGGCCCCGCATAAAGCACATTTCCGTCCGCCGGTGCCGTGACGATGGCTCCCGATTGTGTCGCAACCATGTCGCCAAGCATCACCGCGCCGTTACCGTCATCGGCCCCGAAACGCAGCTTGATCTTGCCGGTGACCGGCAGCGAGACTTGTCCCTGAAGTGCCGAAAACGGCGCAGCGGCGGTGAGGCGGTTGCCTTCCGGCACGGGCAGCGAAGCCAGCTCCGTCGACGCGGTTGTGCCTGCATCGGCGTTATCGGCGTCCGGCTTATCGCTGTCGGCCGCTTTCTGTTCGCCTGCCTTGACGGCATCCGCCGCCTTGCGGCTCTTGTCGGCTTCAAGCGAAGCGATCAGCTCTTTCAGGCTGCCGGCCTTGGCCGCAAGCGCCTGGGACCGCTGCTTTTCAGCGGCCATCGCCGTCCAGGTGTCCGCCTCGAGCTTCTGCTTGGCTTCGAGCAGCATGGAGAGGCGTTTCTTTTCCGCCGTCTGCTCGCCGACCGCCGCCGTCAGCCGCGTCCGCTCGGCCTCGATCGAGGCCGTCACCCGGGTCTGTTCCCTGAGGTCGGCCAGCAATTTGTCGGTCTGCTGGCGCAGTTCCGGCACCACTGCGCCGAGCAGGATGGCGCTGCGCACCGACGACAGCGCGTCTTCCGGCTTGACCAGGATCGCCGGCGGCGGATTGAGCCCCATGCGCTGCAGCGCGCCCAGCACCTCGGCCAGCACGTCGCGCCGCGCCGCCAGCGAGACACGGATCTTCTGTTCCTCGCCCTTCAGTCCTTCGAGCCTGGCGCCGATATCCTCGATGTCCTGGCCGAGCTTCTGCTCGGTCATAGCCGACTGGATAAGCGCCGCGGTGATCGAGGCATGGTCCTTCTTGACCGAAGCAATGTCGGCGGCGAGCTTGGCCAGCCGTTCGGACGACAGCGTGATCTCGGCCGACACCTTCTCATATTCGGCACGGCTCAGATCGGGGTCGGGCGCCACGTCCAGCGTATTTTCGGCCCGTGCAAGCCCGAGCGACAGCAAAACCACCGCCGCAGCGATGCCGCAGCGCGCGTGCCGGAAGCCCGTTCGTGATTTCCCGTTGTCAGCCATTGAAGCCCGACTCTATGCGTGGCTTCGTTAACGAACCATCAACCATGATCGAACCGAAGCCTAGCACAAAACAGCCGCGCATTGGGGCGGAAATCCGGACGATTGACCCTCGACCCACTGATTTACGAACGGTGGTAGGGATGTCCCGAAAGAATCGTTGCCGCCCGATAGAGCTGCTCGCCCAGCATGACACGCACCAGTTGGTGCGGCCAGGTCGCCGCGCCGAACGAGACCATCAGCTCAGCCTGATCGCGAACCGACTGGTCGTGCCCGTCGGCGCCGCCAATGGCGATGACCAACGCCTTGCGTCCGCCATCGCGCAGCTGGCCGATACGGCTGGCGAAATCGTCTGAGGACAGGTTTTTGCCGCGTTCGTCGAGCAGGAACAGCGCCGTGCCCGGCTGCAGCTGTGCCTGCAGCTTCTGGCCTTCCTCGCGGCGGCGCTCATTGGCGTTCTGGGCTCGTCCCTCGGCGATCTCGGCGACACCAGAGAATTCGAACCCGATCGCCGGGCCGCTCTTGGCGAAACGCTCGAAATAGCGGTCGGCGAGTTCTCTCTCGGGGCCGGCCTTCATCCGGCCCACGGCATGAACTGCTATCTTCATCCCTGCCTCGGCGAGCTTTCAATCCATGTCGCACCCAGGATGGTTACGACATGAGACGGAGCTCAGTGCAAGGTCTCTTCCTCGAGGTCCGGCGCCTGCCACATCTTTTCAAGATTGTAGAATTCGCGGACTTCTGGGCGGAAGACATGGACGATGATGTCGCCTGAATCGATCAGGACCCAGTCGGCGCCGGACAGCCCCTCGACGCGCGCCGTGCCGAGACCGGCATCCTTGAGCGCCTTGAGGAGGTGGTCGGCGACAGCCGAGACATGACGGTGTGACCGGCCCGACGCGATGACCATATAGTCGCCGAGGCTCGATTTCCGCTGAATGTCGATTGAGACAATATTTTCGGCCTTGGAGTCTTCCAGACTGGCAAGGACTGTCTTGATGGCACGGGACACGGCGTCATCTACGCTGATCCTGGCCGGCGAAGGCATGACGTCAGCCTTCTTCCGCAATGCTGTTCTCAGTGTATTTCCTTTCGAAGCAAGAACAACCAAATCACCCACGAAATCAGGTGACACCCCATAGATAGGCAGAGTTCCCTTGCAGTTTCAAGACGGGAGGCCCTGCCAGCGCGAACGCAGTGCACGACTTCCGGTTCCGGAGCCTTGAGAAAAATCGGAACCCATGGCCGCGGCAGGGGTTATCGACACACCCCCCAAACGGATTTTCCTGATGCCAATCGACCCCCAGAACACGCTGCTCACCGTGCAGGCTGGCCTTGCGCAACTCAGCACACTGATCGTTTCCTATTCCTTCTCCGCCATCGGCGCCATCATCCTGCTGGTCGTCGGCTATCTCGTCGCCGGGCTCGCAGAACGATCGATCTCAGCCGGCCTCGGCCATATCCATGGTTTCGACGCGACGCTGCGACATTTCTTCTCGAAGATCGTGCGCTACGCCATCCTGATCCTGGTCGCCATCATGGTGCTCGGCCAGTTCGGCGTTCAGACGGCCTCGATCATCGCCGCCATCGGCGCCATCGGGCTGGCAATCGGCCTGGCGCTGCAAGGCACGCTGCAGAACATCGCCGCAGGCATCATGCTTCTGGCGCTCAGGCCATTCCGCATCGGCGAATATGTCGAGGTCGGCGCCATTTCCGGCACCGTCGAGGAAATCGGCCTGTTCGCCACCAAGCTCCGCACGACAGACGGCGTCTATGTGCTGGCGCCCAATTCGACGCTATGGAACCAGCCGGTGCGCAATTTTACCCGTAATGGTGTGCGCCGCGGCGATATCACGCTGAGCATCGGCTCCTGGAACGACATCGACTTGGCGCAGAAAACCATGCTGGGCGTTGCCGGCAGCGAGCGCCGCGTCAAGCGAGAGCCGGCGCCGATCGCCTTCGTTGCCACCGTGGGCGATGCCAGCGTCGCCATCACCTTGCGCTATTGGACCACGGCGGCGGATTTCTTCGCCACCCAGATCGATCTCACCAAACGCGTCAAGCAGGCGTTCGACGCCGAAGCCATTTCGGTTCCCGCACCTCCGCCGGAGGCTCGACAGGAAACTGCCGCCACCAGGCAGTAGGAGCTGTGAAACCGTTCAGCGCTGATCTTCCGGGGCGTAGGCGAGCTCCACCGGCAGCGGCGCCTGCGCCGACATCGGCGCGAAACTGCTGGTCTCCGTAGCGGGGACGGCGCGCGTGGTGGCCACTCGCCACAGCACGAACAGGCAGAAGACGGTGGCGATGACGATGGCCACATAAATGAAGGCCTGCGTGCCATAGACAGCCGACAGGGCCGTCACGATACCCGGCACGATGAACCCCGACAGCGACCAGGCAAACAGCAACGAACTCGACAGCGCCACCATGTCGTCCTTGCCGGCGCGATCGGCGGCGTGTGCGCTGGCCAGCGAATAGATCGATTCCGAAGCGCCGTCCCAGATCACATAGATCACCACCAGCACCGCCAGAGCGCCACCGTCAAAGCCGATAGCCAGAATACCGGCAACGATGGCCAGTGCCGCAGCGCCGGCCAGCACGTAACGGCGATCGGTACGATCCGAAATCCAGCCGAGCGGGATCTGCAGGATCAGCGTGCCGACGGGCATGGCCGACAAAAGCAGCGCCACATCGGCCTGGCTGTAGCCCTTGGCCGTGGCATGGATCGGTGCGAACCCGGCGATCGCCATCGACAGGCCGCCGACGGCCAGCATGCCGGCCACGCCGACCGGCGAGATCCGCCAGGCGCGGCCAAGCGCCACGGAGGCTGCGCGAGGTGGCGGCGGTTGAGCCAACCGCGTCATGCCGACCGGCAGGATCGACACCGCGGTGAAGGCAATGCCGATCAGCGGCGCCTGCGCCGTCGCGATGTCGACCGCCGCCAGCAGGGCATAGCCGACGCCAAGTCCGGCGACATAGGCGACGTAAAACACCGCCATCACCCGGCCGCGAATGGCGTTTGCGACGGCATCGTTGAGCCAGCTCTGGGCGACGATGAACAGGCCGCATATTGCAAAACCGTAAAGCGCGCGCGCCGCGATCCACAGCAGCGGGTAGGTGCCGGCGCCAATGGCAGCATTCGACAGCGCTATCAGCGCCGACAGCACCATGAAGGCGCGGGCGTGCCCGACGCGGCGCACCAGCGGCCCGGTCAGGATACAGCCGGCAAGTCCGCCGGCAGACAGGCCGGTGATGATCAGCCCGGCCCAGGTCGGATCGAAGCGCTCGACGCCAAGCCGGACCGGGATATAGGCGAACATCAACCCGTTGCCGACCGCGATCAGCGCCATCGACACGATTACGCTGGCAATGGCGATCACGGGCGCCGGCGGGGCGCCATGATTGGGGTCGATGTCGGTCTGGTTCACTGAAGTGGCCATATCCAGCGCAGCATCGCCCAGCCAATCGCGAAAGGCCGCCGTAAAAGCGACATCGGCGATCTGGTCTTACGGAGTTACCCCTTGGCTTGCTGGCGAATAGCACTCGATGACAGCGATGAGCGTGGGCCGTGGATGAAGGTCCAGGCCGGCGCCTTCATGCGCGCGAGCCGGGGCGCGTCACCCTCGTCGACGCGGGCATAGTCGAAGGTCTTGGCCACGACCGAGGACAGGAAGGACAGCGTCGCGCCCGGGCGGTCGATGACGGCGATCGGGAAGGTCATGACGATCTGGCGCCAGCGCTGCCAACGGTGGAAATCGCGGAGTGAGTCGGCGCCCATGATCCAGACGAAGTCGACGCCGGGATTGCGTGCCTTGACCAGCGCCAGCGTGTCGGCGGTGAAGCGAATATGATGCGCCGCCTCGAAGGCGGTGACCTTGATCTTCGGGTTCTTGGCGATCTGCTCCGACTGCAGCAGCCGGTCGCTCAGCGGCGCCAATTCCCTCGTGCTCTTCAGCGGATTGCCTGGAGTGACCATCCACCAGAGCTGGTCGAGCGCGAGGCGCCGCAAGGCAATTTCCGCCACCAGCGCATGGCCGGCATGCGGCGGGTTGAACGATCCGCCGAACAGGCCGACGGCGAGGCCTTTCTCGGCATGCGGCATACGGAGGTAGTGCGAGGAAAGAGGCGCGCCACCCTCCCCCTTGTAGGGAGGGTCGATCCGCGAAGCGGAGCGGGGTGGGGGGATTGCAGAATTCAGCGTCGTACCCCCACCCGGCTCGCTGCGCTCGCCACCCTCCCCACAAGGGGGAGGGTAAGGCCAGCGCTCAAGGCCTCACCTGTCCCGACCCGCGCACGCGGTATTTGAACGAGGTCAGCTGTTCGACGCCGACCGGACCGCGCGCATGCATCTTGCCGGTGGCGATGCCGATCTCGGCTCCCATGCCGAATTCGCCGCCATCTGCGAACTGCGTCGAGGCATTGTGCAAAAGGATCGCCGAGTCGATCTCGTTGAAGAACCGCTCGACCGCTTTGGTATCCTCGGCGATGATCGCCTCTGTGTGGTGTGAGGAGAACGTCTCGATATGGTCGATGGCGCCGGCAATCCCGTCGACCAGTTTTACCGCGATGACGGCGTCGAGATATTCGGTCACCCAGTCGGCATCGGTCGCCGGCTTGGCGTCGAAGAACAGCTTCATCACTTCCTGATCGGCATGGATCTCGCAGCCGGCGGCGCGTAGCGCGTCGAGGATCGGCACCAGATGCGTGGAGGCCACCGCGCGGTCGACCAGCAAAGTCTCTGCAGCGCCACAGACACCGGTGCGCCGCATCTTGGCGTTGACGGCGATCCTGACCGCCATGTCGAGATCGGCCGAGCGGTCGATGTAGAGATGGCAGATGCCTTCAAGATGGGCAAAGACCGGCACCCGCGCCTCGCTCTGGACGCGCCCGACCAGGCTCTTGCCGCCCCGCGGAATGATGACGTCGAGATTGCCGGAAAGCCCTTTCAGCATCTCACCGACGGCGGCGCGGTCAGCGGTCGGCACCAACTGGATGGCGTCTTCGGGCAGGCCGGCGGCCTTCAACCCCTCGACCAGGCAGGCATGGATGGCGGCGGATGAATTGAGCGAGTCCGAGCCGCCGCGCAGGATCACCGGATTGCCGGCCTTGAGGCAGAGTGCGCCGGCATCCGCCGTCACATTCGGCCGGCTTTCATAAATGACGCCGACAACGCCGAGCGGCGTGCGCACGCGCTCGATCTGCAGGCCGTTGGGGCGATCCCAGGCCGCGATCACATCGCCGACCGGGTCCCTGAGCTCGGCGATTTCACGGATGCCATCCGCCATGGCACGGGTGCGCGCCGGATCGAGCTTCAGCCGGTCCATGAACGAGCCGGACAATCCCGATTCGTGGCCATTCGAGACATCGATGGCGTTGGCGTCGAGAATGTCCTGCTCACGCGAAATGATCGCGTCGGCCATGGCGACGAGTGCGGCATTCTTGGCGGCGGCGGTCGCAATCGCCAACGGTCGGGCGGCCGCGCGGGCGCGGCGGCCGATATCAGCCATCAGCGCGACGGTGTCATCCCCGGATTGTTCATGCAGTTTCAGCATGTCTCATCCTCCGCTTACCTCGCCCCCGGCCCATACCTGGCCGGCAGCCCGTATCTGGTCACCCGGATCGCTCACCACCAGATCGTCGCGGTGGATCATCGCCGAGCGCGCCTCGTAGCCGAGCACGGTTTCGATCTCGGCGGTCTTCAGGCCTGCGATCCTTACGGCATCGGCGGCATCATAGGCAACCAGCCCGCGCGCGATCTCGCGCCCTTCCGGCGACAGGATGGCCACCGTGTCGCCGCGCGAGAAATTGCCGCTGACCAGCCTGACGCCGGCCGGCAGCAGCGATTTGCCGGACAGCAGCGCACCGATGGCGCCGGCGTCGACGGTGAGCCGCCCGGCCGGTTCGAGCTGGCCGGCGATCCAGGTCTTGTAGCCTTTCACCGGATTGGCGCTCGGCCTGAAGAAGGTGGCGCGCTCGCCACGCTCGATCGCCATCAGTGGCGACAGCCTGGTGCCCGAGGTGATGATCATGGCGGTGCCGGCGGCGGTGGCGATCTTGCCGGCATCGAGCTTGGTGCGCATGCCGCCGCGCGACAGTTCGGATGCGGCCGCCCCCGCCATCGCCTCGATATCGGGCGTGATGCGGTCGACCACCGGAATGAATTTTGCATCGGGATCGCGCGCCGGCGGCGCCGTATAGAGCCCGTCAATGTCGGAGAGCAGCACCAGCAGGTCGGCGCCCATCATGGTCGCCACGCGTGCCGCCAGCCGGTCATTGTCGCCATAGCGGATTTCGGAGGTCGCCACCGTGTCGTTCTCATTGATGACCGGCACCGCCTTCATCTTGAGCAGCGTCGAGATCGTTGCGCGGGCATTCAGATAGCGTCGGCGCTCCTCGGTGTCGCCGAGCGTCAGCAGGATCTGGCCCGATTTCAGCGCACCCTTGCCCAGCGCATCCGACCATGCGCCGGCGAGCGCAATTTGCCCGACGGCGGCCGCCGCCTGGCTCTCCTCGAGCTTCAGCGCCCGTTTTCCGAGACCGAGAATGGTGCGGCCGAGCGCAATGGCGCCGGACGACACGACCAGGATCTCGGCGCCGCCATTGGCCAGCACCGCAATATCCTCGGCAAGCGAAGCCAGCCAGTCGCGCTTCAGGCCGCTGGTGCGGTCGACCAGCAAGGCCGAACCGATCTTGACCGTGATGCGCCGGTATTTTGTCAGCGACTGCGCCGTCATCGCTATCGGTCCCAGCGGGTCTCGACGGGAGCGGCAGCCCTGTCGCGCGCTTCGCCGACAACCGCCATCAGCGCGCGCAGCACCGCTTCGACGCCCTCGCCGGTGGCCGCCGACAGCAGCATCGGCGCGCGGCCGGCAGCGCGTTTGAGGGACGCAACCTTCTTCTTGCGCTCATCGGCGTCAAGGATATCCACCTGGCTGAGCGCGACGATTTCGACCTTCTCGATCAGCCCATTGCCATAGGCGTCGAGCTCGGCGCGCACGGTCTTGTAGGCTTTGCCCGGGTTTTCCTCCTGCGCCGAGACCAGGTGTAGAAGTACACGCGTGCGCTCGACATGGCCGAGGAAGCGGTCGCCGATGCCGACACCCTCATGCGCGCCCTCGATGAGGCCCGGAATGTCGGCGATGACGAATTCGCGCGCATCGATGCGGGCAACGCCGAGGCCGGGATGCAGCGTGGTGAAGGGGTAGTCTGCGATCTTCGGCTTGGCCGCGGTGACGGTTGCCAGAAAAGTCGACTTGCCTGCATTGGGCAGCCCGACCAGGCCGGCGTCGGCAATCAGCTTCAGCCGCAGCCAGACATTCATCTCTTCGCCGGGCTGGCCGGGATTGGCGCGGCGAGGCGCCTGGTTGGTCGAGGTCTTGAAATGCTGGTTGCCGAAACCGCCATTGCCGCCCTTGGCCAGCAAGAAGCGCTGGCCGACCACGGTCAGGTCGCAGATCAGCGTCTCATTGTCCTCGGCAAACACCTGGGTTCCGGCCGGCACCTTGAGCGTCACATCAGCGCCCTTGGCGCCGGTCATGTTGCGGCCCATACCGTGGACACCGGTCTTGGCCTTGAAGTGCTGCTGGTAGCGATAGTCGATCAGCGTGTTCAGCCCATTGACCGCTTCCAGCCAGACATCGCCGCCGCGGCCACCGTCGCCGCCATCCGGGCCGCCGAACTCGATGAATTTTTCGCGCCGGAACGACACAGAGCCGGCGCCACCGTCGCCGGAGCGGATATAAACCTTGGCTTGATCGAGAAATTTCATTGGACTACGCAGTTTCTGTTGGCCTTGCGGCTTTGCTTTAGATCTTGCGCCTTGCTCTAAACCAAGGCGCGGCCAAGGGCGAGGCCGTTTTGCGACTAAAGCGCCGGATGCCCTTTTGCCGGGGACGCGGTAGCAGTGTTCGCGGACGGAGCTTGAGGGGCGCGGGAATGAAGGTTGTAAGCTACAACATCCAGTACGGTATCGGTCTGGATGGCCGCTACGATCTCGGCCGCATCACCGCGGCGGTTCGCGGCGCCGACGTGATCGCGCTGCAGGAAGTGACCCGCAACAATCCGAGGAACGGCAACCGCGACATGGTCGCCGAGATCGGCGAGGCGCTGCCCGAATATTTTGCCGCCTACGGCAGCAATTTCGAGGTCAATGTCGGCTCGCGCCTAGAGGCCGGCCGCGCCATCACCACCACTTTCCAGCTCGGCAACATGGTGCTGTCGAAGACGCCGATCCATCTGTCGCGCAATCTGCTTTTGCCGCGCAGCCGCAGCCTTGAGGCGATGAACTTCCAGCGCGGCGCACTCGAGGCGCTGGTCGAGACCCCGCTCGGCTTCATCCGCTTCTATTCCACGCATCTTGACCATCGCAGTCCGGTTGAGCGCGCCAGCCAGATCCGGTTCCTGCGCCAGCGCCTGTTGAACTATGCCTTCGAGGGCGGCGGTCTCTCCGGCATTCCCGAGATCGGCCTGCCGGACCTGCCCTATCCCGAAGCCTTCATAGTCATGGGCGACTTCAACATGCTGCCCGGCTCGCCCGAATATGTCGAACTCGTCGGCCGCCCGGACCATGAATTCGGCATGCCGCTGACCGCCGATCTCGCCGTCGACGTCGCCCAGCGCCTGAACACACCAGACGTCGTCACCTGGGTCGATCCCACGCGACCCGAAGACACAAGCCGCCACAAACGCATCGACTACATCTTCACCTCGGCCTCGCTCGCCGGATCGCTGAAGCGCCTGTGGGTCGACCGTGAAGCGGTCGGCTCGGACCATCTCCCGATTTGGGTCGAGATGGGCTGACCGGCGATTGTTCATCTGCCGGCGTTTTTGCGACCGCGTCACGCTGCACACCCTCGGTGACAAACCCGACCTTGTAGTAGAGGGAGATGGCGCGGGCATTGTCGGAATGCACGGAAAGCTCGATGCGGACGAAGCCGATGTTGCGTGCTTCCGTCAAGGCGGCATTGATAAGCCGCAGTCCCAGACCACGTCCTCGATAGTCCGGCACAATTCCCATTCCAAGGGTGCCGCGATGAGCATGTATCTGCCGGTCATGCCGTGAGATATCGCACCAACCGACAACCTCGCCACGAACAACCGCCACGAACCCTGGGTCGCCTCTCCCGATGCGGTCCACTATGAATGTTCGGGTTTGATCGAGCGGCGGCGCTTCCAGGAAAGACAGGTACTTCCGCTCACGCGCAACGATGTCGAGCGCCTGGTGAAAACTCTCGACATCGCGCGGCGTCATCGGCGCAATCGTGACTGCTTCGATATGGTTGCTATAATCGGCCATCGGCTTGATCGGAACAAACCATCAGAAGTGGACCCAGTTGCGCAGGCTGATCCAGGTCTTTCTGTCCAGCCGGTACCGCTCGACCGGCACCTGGCCGGCGACGATCGAGTTCAGCATGCCCTGGCCGGCATACTGGAAGCCGCATTTGTGGATGACCCGGCGCGAGGCCGGATTGATCACCCGCGTCGAAGCCTGCAGCACCTGGATCGACGTCCGTTGGAAGGCGAGGTCGACCAACGCGTGCGCGGCCTCCGTCGCATAGCCGCGCTTCCAATAGGGCTCGCCGATCCAGTAGCCGAGTTCCAGCCCGCGATCGGTCATGTTGAGGCCGGCGCAGCCGACGAAAATGTCGGTGCCGGCGAGCGTCAGGGCGTAGGCGATGCCGGCCCGGCGCGACCGGGTCATGGCCAGGAAGGCGCGTGCCTCGGCCTCGCCATAGGGGTGCGGCATGCGGGCCAGCATCTCGGCGACATGACGGTTGTCGGCAAGCTCGACCAGTTGCGCGATGTCGGCTTCACACGGGGCGCGCATCACCAGCCGCTCCGTGGCCAGCACCGGGCAATCTATCGCGTAACTTTCGTCTTCGGTGTCTTCCGCTTCGGCAACCATTCGACGTCCTCCAGGCAAGAAAAAGGGGAGATGGAAAACCCATCTCCCCTGATCCTTTTCCTGGCTCCATTCACTGGTTTGGCCAGACACCGGTTCCCGAGATGGGCGCCGGTTTTATAGTGCGGAACCGGCTACTCCGCGGCTTTGGTAATCGGGTTGACCGATACGTAGGTTCGGCCGTTGGCTTTTTTGTTGAAGGTGACTGCGCCGGTCTCGAGCGCAAAAAGGGTGTGGTCCGTGCCCATGCCGACATTGACGCCGGGATGCCAGGTGGTGCCGCGTTGACGGATGATGATGTTGCCCGGGATGACGGCTTCGCCGCCGAACTTCTTCACGCCCAGACGCTTGGAATGCGAGTCGCGACCGTTGCGCGACGAGCCGCCAGCTTTCTTGTGTGCCATCTAACTAACTCCGATGCGCCCTGGGGCGCTTGAATGGTCTTATGAACGCGTTCGCGTTCCGTTTCAAGTCCGATCCGGCGACCTTGTCGCCGGTTCGTTTTACTTCTTCGCCAGTTCCTTGGCCTGCTCGCGCCAGTCGTTGATCTGGTCGGTGCTGAAGGGCATGTGCGCGTCGATCTTGGCCACGTCCTTGTCCGACAGCTTGGCAAGCTGGGCGAAGGTGGTGATGCCCTGCTCGTGCAGCTGGCCGGCGGCAACCGGGCCGATGCCCTTGATCACGGCCAAATCGTCCGGCTCGCCCTTCGGCGCCTTGAACAGCGGCGCGGCGACGGCGGTCTCCGTCTTGGCTTCATCCTTCGGAGCAGCCTCGGCTTTGGCTTCCTTCTTCGCCTTGGCTTCCTTCGGCGCGGCCTCGGCCTTCGCCTCGGGCGCTACGTCAGCCTTGACTTCCTTGGCTTCCACCTTGGCTGCGGCCTTCTTGGAAGGCTTGGCGCCACCCAGCAGGATCTCGGCGATCCGCACGGTGGTCAGAAGCTGGCGGTGGCCGATCTTGCGGCGCGAATTCTGCCGGCGGCGCTTCTTGAAAGCGATGACGGTGCGGTTCTTGCCCTGCTCGACGACTTCCGCCGTGACCAGAGCGCCATCGACGAACGGGGCGCCGAAGGTGACATTTTCGCCTTCGCCATGGGCGAGGACGCTGCCGATTTCGACGATATCGCCGACATTGGCTTCGAGCTTCTCGATCTTCAGGAGATCGTTGGCGGCAACGCGATACTGCTTACCGCCCGTTTTAATGACTGCGAACATTTTTTGCCTTTCGCTGTTCGGTCGGCCTCGATGAGCCGCGTCACGCGGTTCGGCCGTCTTTTTGTCAGTCTGCGGGTTCGAAAAACAAGCGGCGTGGAAGAACCCTCCACGCCGATTGCGCGCTTCCCCTAACCGAAGGTTCGGTACGAGTCAAGGCAAACGGGCGGAATCCTTGGCCACGCCGCCTCCTTGCCGCCCCCGATCTCTCCGGTCGAGACCGGTTGGCCTATCTGCCGACGTGGCCGCGGCGCAGCCCTCCAGACAGAGCCCGCACAGGAAGCTGAATTCCCCCGCGGATTTGGCCTTGTAACCTGCCCGCCCAGCCGTTATCTAGTGCGCCGCGCCGGCAACGGCCGACCATGACCGCGGAGAGGTGGCAGAGTGGTCGAATGCACCGCACTCGAAATGCGGCATGGGTGCAAGCCCATCGGGGGTTCGAATCCCTCCCTCTCCGCCACCCTACGCCCTGCGGGCTTCGGGTGGCAGGCCACCCGGAACCGCATCTGGGCGTAGGAGTGTCGCCCGAAGCTACGAAGTAGCGTAGGGGGGACCGGAACGAAGCAGGATGCCCTCCGAAGCTCCAGCGTAGAGGCTGCCGCTAGGCAACAAGGCCTTGCCTTATTTGGTTAACCTCTTCGATCGGGACTGGATGCCCGGTGAGGAAGCCCTGCATCAAATTTACCCCCAGGCGCTGCAGCAATATGTACTGCTCCTCCGTTTCGACGCCCTCGGCGAGCACGACATGGCCGAGGTTGCGAAGCAGCCCGACCATGTCCCGCAACAGGCTCAAGCCGCGAGACGTCTGGCAATCGTGGAGGAAGCTGCGATCGATCTTGACCACGTCGAATTTGAAGCGGCGGAGCCATGTCAAGCCGGCAAATCCCGTTCCGAAGTCGTCCAGCCAGATCTGAACGCCGAGTTTTCGCAACCGCTCCACGTTTCTTACCGCTTGCGCCTCCAGAAAGATGTCACTGCCTTCGGTGATTTCGATGGCCAGTTTCTGGGGCGCAAGGCCGTGCCTGCCAAGAATCTCGGTGATCCGGAGTGAAAAGTTGGGAGCCTTGAGCTGAAGAACGGAGACGTTCACCGTCACGACCGAGCCCAATCCGTATTCCGCCATGTCACCGCAGGCTCGATCGATCAGCCACGTACCCAGTTCCACGATCGCTCCGGTCTGCTCGGCAACGGGTATGAATACGGACGGACTGATCATGGTGCCGTCGAAGTCGCATACCCGCATCAGACTCTCGTGGCCCAGCACGCGTCCCGACGCCAGCTCGCGAATTGGCTGGTAGGCGACAGAAACGAGCTGGTTGGAAACTGCCACCTTCAGCAGTTCTGAAAGATTTTCGCCGGAGCGATCCTGGCTGGTGGCATGCGGGTCGTAAATCGTGAACGTAGCCCGACCGGCAAACTTGGACGCGTAGAGCGCGCGGTCAGCTTCCTGCAGCAGGATTCTAAGCTCTATGCTCTGATCGGCGCGCGTCAACGACGCCCCGGCACTGATCGTTACGATGTTGAGCTTGTCGCCCCGATCAGGGTGGTAGATATCCAAATCCTCTACAGCGCGACAGAATTTCTTCGTTATCTCATGAAGGTGAGCCCGCCCGGTGACCTTACAGAGAATGACGAATTCTTCTCCGCCATAGCGGGCCGCGATGGCGTTGTTGGCAGCCGCCATCTCGGAGAGGACATGGGCGAGTTTGATCAGGCAATCGTCGCCGGCCTGATGACCAAGTCCGTCATTGAACCTTTTGAAGTAGTCGACGTCGATCAGAATGAGCCCTATCTCGTCGTCGTCCGCGGCCCAGTCTTCGCGCAGCTCCGAGAATTCTCGAATGATCGCCCTGCGGTTCTTCATTCCCGTGAGCGGATCGGTGTCGGCGATTTCGGTTAGCTTTTGCCCCTTCTTGATAGCAGCCTGCTCCTGGAATTGTGCCCGAAGCGCGTGCAGGAAGGTCTGGTAACGCTCCAGGCTCAGCCGCCACGAAAGATAAAGCGACAAGACGAGGCAGTTCACGAAATAGGCCGACAGCACGATGCGGCCGGCGATGTCGGCCTGAAGGGAGAACATCGCGGCGTACACAAAGCTTGCGGCGACCGTCGCGGAGGCAAGGGCTGAAAGCCAAAAACGGAAGTTGAAGAACAGATTCGCACCCAGGATGAACACTGTGCCAAAAACCATGAAATGGGAGAGGGCATCCTGATGCTCTGTTCCAACAGCGGAGACGAGCCACCCAAGGGCACCGGAGACAATCGCCAGCGCTGCTACAAGGTGCAAGGTGGCAAGGGCAAAGCCCCGTCGGGCGACAAATTCGACAAGCGCCAGGGAAGTGATCCCTAGCGTAACGCGCGTCAAAACAAGCCGGCCGGCGACATCCGGAAAGAGAAACCAATCGAAAAGGCCATAGGCCACATAGCTGAATACAGCAGCCGCAATACCCCATCGCACAAGACTGCGATTCTCATCGGCATCCTTCTGCAGGAACAGTGCCAGCAGTTCCGGATCGGCGGAATGCCACCGCGGACGTCCAATCGCTGCCGCCACCTTCTGGGCAACGTCCTCGCTCAGTTGCATCGCAACGCTCCTCCGCGATCTGCAGTAGCGAATGCAACAGCCGACGTCGCCTGCGGTCGGGGAATGAAGACGCCCCTGTCCGCAGGAAAAGTCAGATGTCGCTAACCGAGGGTAAACGGGCCGTTCGGATTTAGCCAGTTTGCAGGATTGATGGCCGTTCCGTCGATTAAAATTTTACTAAAATTTTATTAAAATTGTTAGCATTGGTTGGCTGCGCACCTATGCTGCTGGCCGGGGACCGGGGCGGTAAACCGGAGAGTAAACGGCATGCCTATCAAGCCAAAACTGCAGCTCGACCAATACAGCCTGGTCACCACCAGGCTGATGAAGAAACATGTTGCGACCTCCGAAGAGGCGGCTGACTCCGACGAGTTGAGGGACAGCACGGCCCAGCTCGCCCTGATACTGGACCTTGCTCATCAAGCCTTTGCGCGAAACAAACCGGCCGCCCCCGTCGTCCATCGTTTGGCGGGGCGACTCCACAAGCTCCGCCGGCAGGTTGCTCCCGCGGTCTGGCAGAAACTCGTTCCTTTGGCTCAGCAGCATCGGGTCGCGGAATATTTGCTCCAAGACCCGTTCACGCGGTGGTCGGTCGAAAAACCGCGCGGGTATTCAGGCGATGCAGGCCTGCTGGATATTTACTACAAGCATCCGATCGCCGACGAGATCGTGGCCTCGTCGACCTTACTTGGTCGGCAAATTTATGCGTACACCAGTGAAGCTGCCAGTTCGGTGGCGGGGCGCGAGCGGCGGGATATTCTGGCCAGGACCGTGGACGAGACGGCCAGCAGTGTGGAAAAGGCTGAGGTGCTGGCGATTGCCTGCGGCCACCTCAGGGAAGCCGAACGCTCCGATGCGTTGGCCAGGCATAAACTGCAACGTTGGATCGGCCTGGATCAGGACCCCGTCAGCGTAGCCACGGTGAACCACGACTTTGCCGGCACGGCAGTCGAGGCAGTCCAGGGTTCCGTACGCGGCATCCTGCGCCGCGCCTACGCCCTTGGCACATTCGATCTCGTCTACGCATCGGGGCTTTACGATTACCTGCCGCGTGCCATCGGCGTCCGCCTGCTTCAAAGAGCCATGGAACTCGTCAAGCCCGGTGGCGAATTCCTGTTTGCCAATTTCAGCGACGAGATAACGACGGATGGTTACATGGAGACTTTCATGGATTGGCCGCTCATCCTACGTTCGGCCGACGATATGTGGGACATCATCAATGCCGCCCTCGGCGGGAGTCCTTTCGACGCGAAAGTCTACTATGGCTCGAACCGGAATATCGTTTACGGCAAGGTGAGGAAGGGCGATCTCTAACTAGGCGCGGGAATCGCGCGCGCATCCCCGTAACAAGGTAGGTCTGCCATGACGAGGCCATGCCTTCGCCGGCTTTCCGGCGACGGGCGAGCAGGTCGTCCGGGCTGCGGGCGGCCTACGCCGTGTTCGTTCTGCTTGCCGCCATACAGATGTGGCGGCGGTTCCAGCAGCACGACGGTGCTGCCCGCTCGGCGGGCTGCGTCTGGCCGTTTTGCTGGCACTGCCGCTGATCGCCAGGCTGTCGGTCGTGCAATGCAACGCGACTGGCCGGCCTGATCAGGCCTCGAAATAGCGGGCACGATCGAGATCGGCGATGAGCCCCGGCCCGGTCGGCTGCCATCCCAGCGCAGTGCGGGTCTGCTCACTTGACGCCGACAAGTCCCTGCCGATGAAATGCCCGAGAAAGCCGAAATGCGCAGCCGCGTCCTCGGGGCCTATGGAAACGACCGGCAGGCCGAGCCGGCGGCCGATGATCTCGGCGATCTCTTTGCTCGCCACGCCCTGTTCGGCAACCGCATGATAGCTGACGCCGCCCGCCCCCTTCTCCAGCGCCAGCCTGTACAGGGTGGCGGCGTCGAACCGGTGCACCGCCGCCCAGCGATTTGCGCCGTCGCCAACATAGGCCGAGACGCCCTTTTCACGCGCAATGGCAATCAGCATCGGCACGAAACCGTGATCGCCCTCGCCATGGACCGTCGGCGCCAGCCGCACCGTCGATGCGCGCACCCCGCGCGCTGCGAACGCCACGGCCGTTGCCTCCGAAGCGCGCGGCATGGAGGCCGACGGCGGCGCGGGTTTGTCGTCTTCGGTTGCCGGCCTTCCCTGCGCAAAACCGGCGAGGCCGGAGGTGACAAGCAGCGGCCGCTCGGAACCCTCGAGCGCCGCGCCGAGCGTTTCGATGGCGCGCTGGTCAACTGCGCAACTGGCGGCGAATCTCGAAAAGTCGTGGTTGAAGGCCGTGTGGATGACGCCATCCGATTGGGCAGCGCCGCTGCGCAGGCTGTCGAAATCCTCGATATCGCCGCGATGCACCTCGGCACCCGCTGCCACGATCGACTTCGCACCTGCTCCCGACCGTGCGAGGCCAAGCACCTGATGGCCCGCCCCGAGCAATTCCCGCACAACCGCCGAACCGACAAAACCGGTGGCGCCCGTAACGAACACACGCATGATCATTTCTCCTTGGTTTTTGTCGAACGCCGTAAAGGCAGCCCGTTGCGAAGGAGATAGAAGTTTGAGATCATACGATCTATACTGTAAAATCCGAGATATCTTCGCAATCGTCCGAGAACGCTCATGGATCCGCTGTCAGACGTGCTGTCGCTACTGAAGCCGCGCAATTACCTGTCGGCTGGGCTGGAAACCGGTGGCGACTGGGCGATCCAGTTTCCTGACCAGCAGGCCGCCATCAAATGCGGCGCCGTGGTGTCCGGCCGGTGCTGGCTGTCGGTCGAGGGCGTCCCTGACGCGGTGCGGCTGGACGTGGGCGACTGCTTCCTGTTGCCGCGCGGCCGGCCTTTCCGCCTTGCCAGCGATCTCGGCCTGCCGACGGTCGATGCGCGAACGATCTTTTCACCGGCGCGGACCGGCGGCATCACCGTCCATAATGGCGGCGGCGATTTCCTCCTGGTCAGCAGTCGCTTCACGCTGTCCGGCGACCATGCCGGCATCCTCTTGCGGATGCTGCCGCCCATCGTCCACATCCGCGGCGAGAGCGACCATTCGGCGCTTCGCTGGCCGGTGGAGCGGATGATGCAGGAATTGCGCCAGCGGCGTCCCGGCGGCTTTCTCATCGTCGAGCACCTCGCCCACATGATCCTGATCGAGGCCTTGCGCCTGCATATGACCGCGCAAGGCAATGTCGGCTGGCTGTTCGCACTTACCGACAGGCAGATCGGCGCGGCGATCGGCGCCATGCACGAGGACCCGGCGCATGGCTGGACATTGCAGCAACTGGCGGAGCGCGCGGGCATGTCGCGATCGACTTTTGCGCTCAGATTCAAGCAGACGGTCGGGGCCTCACCCCTGGATTATCTGACGCGCTGGCGCATGATGCTGGCCGGCGACAGGCTGATGCATTCCGGCGATCCGGTTTCCGTCATCGCGCTGGCGCTCGGCTACGAATCCGAAAGCGCCTTCAGCACGGCATTCAAGCGCGTCATGGGCTGTTCGCCGCGGCAGTACAGCCGCCGGGAGCCGGACCTGACTGCGCAGGCCGAACGCGAAGCCGCCTGAGGCGGCGATCCGATCGCCTTGATCACCTTGCCCTTAAAGGCTGAAGCGCCCGTCCACACTGCGCGAGTCGAGTTGTAGCGGGCGAGCCAGAGCGGACAATTGCCGAAGCCGCTCGGATTTCCCAGCGCGCTTCGACCGCTGCGGCCCTTCTGCTCAGATCGATCCCTTGCTTGCTCCATGGCATGCGCTTGACAATCGACTGATTCGCAACCCTTCGGGAATATAAGTATTTCAGTTAACTTAGGGATAATCGGCAGCAGGAACTAGATTTCAGACGCTCAATTGGCACGAGCAAAATCGCGTTTTTCATGCTTTCAGAATGACTTGCTCGCGTGCTGGCGGTTAACCGGCACCAACTTCTCCGATTTCCTTGCCTCTACGGCTGGGTAGCGCAATAGGGTTAATTGCGCGATTGCTAATATGCCTATATCTTAGGCGGCGCGGGGGGCCTCATATCTTCCCGCAGTGGCCGGTGCGGTGAAGCCCCACAAGCATGCCCAACCTGCACCGGCCATTCCCTATGGCTGGGTATGGTGTTCCCGCTCGGCAATCTTTTCCAAGAGCTTCCGTGAAGCCTCTAGGACGCGTCGCGTTTCGGCGATGGTCGATTGCAGGGAGTCCAGTTGGCTCTCCGCTCGGAGCTGGCTACGGCGGGCGCTTTCAATGAACTGGTGGTCAGGTTCCCACCGGTCTTTCATCGGGCTTAGCCTCTCTACAGACGAACGAACTTTGTCGAGAAGCAGGCGTATCCGCTGGCCCTCAGCATAGGACAGCGCAAACGGTTCAATCACGAATGATCGGGTAATTTCCTGGTCTTCCTTGGCCACAGGAACGGACCATTCGCCGCCGGCTTCGACCACTTCCACGCAAGGCAATGCTTTGCGGATTGGACCCACGTTTCCACCACAGCCTCTATACGAAAAGCAATGGTAACCTCGAGTTTTATACTCCCGTCGAAAGCGGGTTTTCAACAACAAAGATGGTCTGAATCATACCATTCGGGTCAGGGATAGCGGCTGCCAACGTAGCGTCTCCAAGGCCGAGAAAACCGCCATCCGCGCGCAACAGCGGGTTTCCATAGTCACGGCTACATCCGAAGAATCGACCGCATAGATTCAGGAATGTGTGTTGTCGTCACGGTTCCATACAATTTGGAAGGCCATTCCCCTACGGCAGGGTAGCGCCAAAATGAAAGGATAAGCGGGCGGGCAAGTTGAAGGCGTACTGATGCCGGATCGGGCTTTGGTCCAGCAAAACCCCTTTCAGCCTGGCGTCTCGGAAAGGTGCGCGGCAATGGCGCTGACAAAAATCGCGCCGAACTCCTTGAGCTTGGCCGCACCTACGCCGTTGACCCCGGCAAAATCGTCGAGGTCTTGCGGACGACGCTCGGCCATGTCGATCAGTGTACGATCCGAAAACACCACATAGGCCGGCACCTGGCGTTCCTTGGCCAGACGCAGCCGCAGCGTCTTCAGCGTCGCGAGCAGCGACGCATCTACATTTTCGCTCTGGGGGCTCTGCCCGGCACGAGCCGCGCGGCGCGCGGCGCGCGTGCGCATCTCGACCCGATACTGGAACGGCACCTCGCCCCGGCCGAGTGCGTGGCCCTTGTCCGCGATGGCCAACCCGCCATGGCCGGCCGGGTCCGGCATCAGGAAACCGTTCGCGACCAGCTGGCGAATCATAGATTGCCAAAAATCCTTCTTGTGCGCGGCGCCATTGCCGAAGGCTGCCAGCCTGTGATGCCCCCTTGCCGCGATCTTTTCAGTCTCGTGGCCGATCAGGATGTCGATGACATGGCCGGCGCCGAAGCGCTCGCCGCTCTGCGCCACCGCCGCCAGGATGAGGCGCGCCTCGGCGGTGCCGTCGGCGCGCGGCGCCTGTTCCAGGCAATTGTCGCAATTGCCGCAAGGGACCGCCTCTTCACCGAAATAACCGAGCAGCACCTGGCGGCGGCACTCGGCCGTCTCGCAATAGCCGATCAGCGTATCGAGCCGGCCATGCGAGCGGCGCTTGTGTTCGACAGCGGCGTCCTCGTCGTCGATGAACATGCGGCGCATGCGGATGTCGCCAAGGCCGTAAAGCATATGCGCCTCCGCCGCCCGGCCGTCGCGACCGGCGCGGCCGATTTCCTGGTAATAGGCTTCGAGGCTGCCCGGCAGGTCGGTGTGGAAGACATAGGCGACATCAGGCTTGTCGATCCCCATGCCGAAGGCGATGGTCGCCACCATGACGACGCCCGACAGGGTCATGAAGGCGTTCTGGTTGGCATCACGCGCCTCCTTGCTCATCCCGGCGTGATAGGCGAGCGCGGTCACGCCGTTCTTTTCGAGGAATGCCGCCATCTCTTCGGTCTTCTTGCGCGACAGGCAGTAGACGATGCCGCTGCGCCCCTGATGGCGCTCGATGAAGTTGAGCAACTGCCGCTTGCTGTCCTGCTTGGGCTCGATGGCAAGCTTGATGTTGGGCCGGTCGAAGCCAAGCACCTGCGTTTCGACACGCCCGCCAAACAGCCGTCTCTCGATGTCTGCCCGCGTCGTCTCGTCCGCCGTCGCCGTCACCGCAATGATCGGTACGTCGGGAAAGATGCCACGCAGCTGCGACAGGTCTTCATATTCGCGCCGGAACGCCGGCCCCCACTGCGAAATGCAATGCGCCTCGTCGATGGCGATCAGGCTGACATCGAGCCTGGCAAGCGCATCCAGCATCCGCTCGGTCATCAGCCGTTCCGGCGCGAGGTAGAGCAGCCGCGTCTGGCCCGACGCGACGCGGCGCCATGCCGCGACATTGGCATCACGGTCGATCGAGGAATTGATCGTATCGGCGGCGACGCCGGCGAGGCGCAGTGCCGCGACCTGATCCTGCATCAGCGCCACCAGCGGCGAAACGACAATGGTCAGCCCACCCTTGACCAGCGCCGGAACCTGGTAGCACAGCGATTTGCCGGCACCCGTTGGCATGACGGCCAGCACATGGCGGCCGCCAAGCAGCGCCTCCATCACCGCGGCCTGTCCGGGACGGAAATCGTCGAAGCCGAACACGTCCTTGAGGACGCGCCGTTTGGGATCGTGCGTCGGCACGCTTGTCGTCGATATCTGCATCACTGATGTTTTTGCGATCGGCCGCCCGAAGCAGCGGCGTGGCCAGAACGATTAGCGCAGCCCCTGCGTGACCACAACAAGCAGCAGCAACACCCCACCGGCGATCGACCTGATTGGCATCGTTAAACCTATCTTCACCATGTTGCGGCACCGTCCAACCCTGCGGCGATGTTTCGAGTACCGCTGCGCCACGAGCGCACAGGCAACAGCCCGCGCCTCCCCAGGAGGCGCGGGTTTCCTGTTTCTTGAATTGCCGAAAAAGGTTCAGGCCAGGAAATCGGCGCGGTGCGGGGTAAAGCTGTCGACCAGGCGCCCGGCCTCCAGCGCCTTGACGCCGTGCACCAGATTGGACGGCACGATGAAGCTGCCGCCGGTCTCGATGGTCGCGGTGCGGCCGTCGATGGTCACCTCGAAGCGACCTTCGGCGACATAGCTGGCCTGGACATGCGGGTGCGAATGCAGTGCGCCGACGCCGCCCTTGTCGAAGCCGAACTCGACCATCATCAGCTCATCGGTGGAGACGAGAACGCGGCGTCTGTTGCCGTCCGGCGTCGGCGTCCAGGCGCTCTCGCCGGGCTGTGCGAAAATCTTGGCTTCAATCATGACCATCTCCTCATCGCGCCAGCCAGCCGCCGTCCACGGGAACCACCGCGCCATGCATATAGTCGGACGCTGGCGCCAGCAGGAACACGGCGGCATCGCCTATGTCTTCCGGCCCGCCCCAACGTCCCGCCGGAATGCGCGCCAGGATGGCAGCACTGCGGTCGGGATCGGCGCGCAACGCCTCGGTGTTGTTGGTTTCGATATAGCCGGGCGCAATGGCGTTGACGTTGATGCCTTTTGCCGCCCATTCGCAGGCAAGCAGCCGGGTTATGCCGAGCGCGCCATGTTTCGACGCGGTATAGGACGCGACGCGGATGCCGCCCTGGAAACTCAGCACCGAGGCGATGTTGACGATCTTGCCGCGCCGCCTCGGGTCGGTCAGCACGCGCCTGGCAAAACCCTGGCTGAGAAAGAACAGCGTCTTCAGATTGACGTCGACGACGTCGTCCCAGTCGGTTTCCGAGAAATCGACCGCATCGGCGCGGCGGATGATGCCGGCATTGTTGACCAGCCCGTCGATCGGGCCGGTCTTCTCCCACACCTGGTCGAGCATGGCCTTGGCGGCAACATGATCGGCGAGATCGCACCGCACAGTCTCGAACTGGCCGCCGGCTTCCGCGACTTGTCTTTCCGTGTCGTCCATCGCCGAGCGGCCGACACCGATGACGGTGCCGCCGGCGCGCGCGATCGAGACCGCGATGCCCTGGCCGATGCCGGTGTTTGCGCCGGTGACCAGGACGCGCTTGCCGGCCAGGCTGAAGGAGGAAGGGCCGCTCAACGCAGTTCGCCCAGCGGCACCGGGTCGACATCGGTGTAGTCGACATTGTCGCCGGCCATCGCCCAGATGAAGGAATAATTCGAGGTGCCTGCCCCTGAATGGATCGACCAGCCGGGCGACAGCACTGCCTCCTCATTGGCCATGACGATGTGGCGGGTTTCGTCCGGCTCGCCCATGAAATGGAAGACGCGCGCCGTCTCCGGCAGGTCGAAATAGAGATAGGCCTCCATGCGCCGGTCATGCACATGGCAAGGCATGGTGTTCCACACCGAGCCCGGCGCCAGCTGCGTCATGCCGACGACCAGCTGGCAGGTCTTGACGCCATCGGCATGGATGAACTGGAAGATCGAGCGCTCATTGCAGGTTTCCTTGCTGCCGAGGTCGAGCCGCTTGGCGTCGCCGATGCGGATCAGCCGGTTCGGATAGGCGTGATGCGCCGGGGCGCTGAGCAGATAGAATTTGGCCGGCGCTGCCTTGTCGGCCGACGCGAACGCCACGTCGGTGCTGCCCATGCCTAGATAGAGCATGTCGCGCGCCTGCAACTGGTGGGTGTCGCCATCTGCCGTCACCGAGCCGGCGCTGCCGATGTTGACGATGATCAGCTCGCGGCGGTCGAGAAAATTCCTGGTCCCCGTTGGCTTGATCGCTTCCAGCGGCAGCGCTGTCCCTTCCGGCACGGCGCCGCCGACGATCATGCGGTCATAATGGGCATAGGTCAGGCTGACGCGTCCCGGCTGGAACAGGTCGTCAATATGGAAGTTGTGCCGCAGTTCGTCGGTGCCCATAGAAGCCGCGGCAACCGGGTCGATGGCGAAACGCGAGGTGAAATCGGTATGCGGGTGACTTTGAGACATTACTGCTCCGGCTGAAATGGTTATTCGGATGCCGTCGCCCTGACCGAGTCGGCATAAAAGACCTGGCGGGCGTGCAGGCGCTCGCGGTAGCGCTGCTGGCTGGCGGTGAGATGGGTGCGCATCGCCTCGCGCGCGGCTTCGGCGTCGCCTGACGTGATCGCATTCAGGATCACCAGATGCTCGCGCTGCAGCCCGCGCTGATAGCTGTCGGATTGCACAAGTTCCGTCGACCAGGGCGAGGTCACGTCGCAGGGAATGGCGCGGCGTCCGAGCACATCGAGCATCTCGACATAGAACGGGTTGTTGGTGGCGCTGGCGATTGCCCGGTGGAAGGCGAGATCGGCCGGACCGGTCGGCTCGCTGTTGAGAAGCAGCCGTTCGAATTCGAAGAACGCTTCCTGGATCGCTGCTTCCTGCGCGGCGTTGCGGCGAATGGCGGCGAGCCCGGCCGATTCGATTTCGACGGCCAGGCGCACTTCGAGCACATTGAGCGCGATGGAATCCTTGCTGCCCATGTCGGCGGCGAGCGCGCCGAACATCGTTGAGATGTGCTCGGTGACGAACACGCCTGCGCCCTGGCGCGCCTCGACCAGCCCGTCGGCGGCGAGCTTGGCCAGCGCTTCGCGGATGACGGTGCGGCTGACGCCGAAGGTCTCGGTCAGCTGGCCCTCGGTCGGCAATTTGTGGCCGGGCAGGATCTCGCCCGCCTGCAACTGCTTGCGGATCGCCGCAACGACGGTCTCCGACAGTTTGGGTTTTCTCTCGACCCTGAGATCAACAGCGCTATCCGATGCCATATCGCACCCCTGTTTGAAGACGCCTATTTGAACACGCTCGGCAACCGGAGCGAAATCGCCGGAATATAGGTCACCAGCCCCAGAACCACGATGCCCGCGCCATAGAACGGCCAGATCGAGCGCATCGCTTCCCAGACCGTAATCTTGCCGACGGCACAGGCGACGAACTGCACCGTGCCGACCGGTGGCGTGTTGAGGCCAATGCCGAGATTGAGGATGGTGATGACGCCGAAATGCACGGGGTCGACGCCGTAATGGGTGACCAGCGGCAGGAAGATCGGCGTGCAGATGATGATCATCGGCCCCATGTCCATGAAGGTGCCGAGCAGCAGCATCAAGACGTTGAGCAGAAGCAGCACCACCAGCGGATCGGTGGAGATGGCGTTCATGCCTGCGATCAGCAACACCGGCACTTTGAGATAGGCCATCAGCCAGCTGAACGAGGCCGCCGTGCCGATGATCAGCAGCACCATTGAGGTCGTGCGCACCGCGCCCTTTGTGGCATGGACGAAATCGCCCCAGGCCATCGACCGGTAGACGAAGACGGTGACCAGCAAAGCGTAGATGATGGCGATGCAGGAGCTTTCCGTCGCCGTGAAAATGCCCGAGCGAACGCCGCCGAAGATGATCCCGATGAGCAGAAGTCCGGGGATGGCGATGACCGCCAGCTGGCCGACACGCGAGAAGCCGGGAAAAGCCTCGACCGGGTAGCCGCGGCTGCGGGCGACGAAATAGGCGGTGACCATCAGCGAAGCGGCGAACAGCAGACCCGGCAGGATACCGGCGGTGAACAGGTCGGCGATCGAAATCTTGCCGCCGCCGGCGATCGAATAGATGATCATGTTCTGCGACGGCGGCAGAAGCAGCGCGATCAGCGCCGCCATCGAGGTGACGTTGACGGCATAGTCGGCTCCGTAGCCGCGCGCTTTCATCTGCGGGATCATCAGCCCGCCGACGGCAGCGGCTTCCGCCACCGCCGAGCCGGAAATGCCGCCGAACAACGTCGCGGCGATGATGTTGACCTGACCGAGCCCACCGCGGACATGACCGACCAGCGAGCCGGCAAAGGAAACGATGCGCTGCGCGATGCCGCCGCGCACCATCAGGTCGCCGGCAAAGATGAAGAACGGGATCGCCATCAGCGAGAACGCCGACATGCCCGACTTCAATTGCTGGAACACCACCAGGGGCGGCAGGCCGAGATAAAGCACGGTGGCGAAGGACGCCGCACCCAGGCAAAAGGCGATCGGCGTGCCGGCAAACATCAAAAGCGTGAAGACGCCAAACAGGATCCAGAGTTCCATCTAGGCCTCCTGCACGGCCGGCATTTCCGGCACTTCTTCGAGATTGATATCCTTGTCGATGTCGGCGCCGGACCAGCGCAGCGCGATGCGTTCGGCCGAGAACAGGCAGATCAGAAAGCCGCCGGCAACCAGCGGCAGATAGTCGAAACCGCCGGGAAGTTCGAGCGCCGGGATGACAGTGTGCCAGGTCAGCCCGACCAGCTTGCAGCCGTACCAGACCATGCCGAAGCCGAAGCCGAACGCGATCAGGTCGGACAGGGTGCGCAGCGCCCATTTGCTGCCCTTGGGCAGGATATAGAGCAGCACGTCGAAGCCCATATGGTAATTCTCGCGCACGCCGACGGCAGCGCCCAGGAAGATGAACCAGTTCATCAGCATGATGGCGGTGACTTCGGTCCAGCTCGGTGACGCGTTGAGCACGAAGCGGGAAAACACCTGGTAGGCAACAAGCGCGGTCATGGCGACCATCCCGATGCCCGCGAGATAGAGCGCACCGTCGCAAATCTTCGAAAGCACCGCGCTGAAGCGCGGTGGCGCTCCGCTCCTGGCCGTTCCCGCAGTCATCCGATCCTCCCGGTCTTTCCGTCCCCTAAAAGCGATTGGCGGGGCGGCGCCATGCCGCCCCGCCAGAAAATCACTTGGTCGCCTGGATGCGCGTCGCGAGGTCCTTGAGCTCCGGCGTCTTCAGATACTTGTCGTAGACCGGCTTCATCGCATCGATCAGCGGCTGCTTGTCGATCTCGCTGACCTTGACGCCGGCCTTCTCGACGATCTCTCGCGACTTCTTCTCCTGCGCGTCCCACAATTCGCGCATCTTGACGACGCTATCCTTGGCCGCCTGCTTGACGATCGCCTGGTCTTCCGGCGTCAGTCTGTCCCAGCTCGATTTCGACATCACCAGCACTTCCGGCACGATCTGGTGCTGGTCGACGGTATAGTGCTTGGCGACTTCGTAGTGCTTGGCGGATTCGAAGCTGGGCCAGTTGTTCTCGGCGCCGTCGATGACGCCGGTTTCGAGCGCCGAATAGACCTCGCCATAGGCCATCGGCGTGGCGTTTGCGCCAAGCGCGTTGACCATGTCGACGAACACGTCGGACTGGATGACGCGGAACTTCATGCCTTTCAGATCGGCGATCGAGGTGATGTCCTTCTTGGTGTTGTAGAAGGAACGGGCGCCGGAATCGTAGAAGGCAAGGCCGACCAGATCATGCGTCTCGAAGGCCTTGAGGATCTCGTCGCCGATCGGCCCGTCCATGACATGGCGCATGTGCTCGACCGAACGGAACATGTAGGGCAGCGACGGCACCGCGGTTTCCGGCACGATGCCGTTGAACGGACCCATCGAGACGCGGTTCAGATCGATGACACCGGTCTGCGTCTGCTCGATCGTGTCTTTTTCCTCGCCGAGCTGCGCCGAATGATAGACCTCGACCGAATAGCGGCCGGCGGTGCGCTCCTTGATGAGCTCGCCGAGATATTTGACCGCCTCGACGGTCGGATACCCGTCCGGATGGGTGTCGGCCGAGCGCAGTACGGTCTGGGCGCCGGCAACGCCGATCATCAGCGAGCCGAAGGCGAATGTGGCTGCCATCAGTTTTGAAAAATGCAACATGACTGTCTTCCTCCCTTTTAAAATTCCACGCGCCCGGCTCACAGCCGGTACGCCTTCTTGGCAAGCGTGTAGGCAAGCTCCCGCGCCAGCTCATGCGCCTCGTCCTCACGCAGCCGGTGCTCGGCGACGAGACGGGCGAGAAAGGCGCAGTCAACCCGGCGCGCCACATCGTGACGGGCGGGAATCGACGGAAAGGCACGGGTGTCGTCGTTGAAGCCGACGGTGTTGTAGAAGCCGGCGGTCTCGGTGGTCATCTCGCGGAACCGGCGCATGCCTTCCGGACTGTCGTGGAACCACCAGGCCGGCCCGAGCTTCAACGCCGGATAGACGCCGGCCAGCGGCGCCAGTTCGCGCGCGTAGCTGGTCTCGTCGAGCGTGAACAGGATGATGGAGAGGTCGCGCTCCAGCCCGACGCAGTCGAGCAAGGGTTTGAGCGCCGCGGCATAGTCGGTGCGGGTCGGAATATCGAAGCCTTTGTCGCGGCCGAATTTTTGGAAAACACCAGGCGAGTGGTTGCGCCAGGAGCCGGGATGGATCTGCATGACCAGCCCGTCGTCGCGGCTCATCTTGGCCATTTCGGTCAGCATCTGGGCGCGAAACAGCTTGCGCTCGCGCTCGTCGTCCGAGCCGCGGCGGATGCGGTTGAACAGCTCTTCCGCCGCCGCATCGGAAAGATTGGCGGTCTCGGCCGTCGGATGGCCGTGGTCCGACGAGGTTGCGCCGAAGCTTTTGAAGAAGGCGCGGCGCTGGCGATGCGCGTCGAGATAGCCGGCCCATGTGCCGGTGTCGCAGCCGGCGATCTCGCCCAGGCGATCGAGATTGGCAGAAAATCCTTCGAAGTCGGGATCGACGACGGCATCCGGCCTGTAGGCAGTGACGACGCGGCCCTGCCAGCCGCTGTCGCGGATCGTCTTGTGCCATTGGAGATCGTCGAGTGCGCCCTCGGTCGTCGCGATGACCTCGATGTTGAAGCGCTCGAACAGCGCGCGTGGGCGATAATCGTCGCGCTGCAAAAGCGCCGCGATGGTGTCGTAATGGCGGCTAGCGGTGCTGGCGTTGAGCGGCTCTTCGATGCCGAACAGATGCTCGAGCACATGGTCGAGCCACAACCGCGTCGGCGTGCCGCGGAAGAGGTAATAGTGCTCGGCGAAGCGCCGCCAGATCGCCCTGGGATCGGTCTCGACCGGCGAGCCGTCGAGGGTCGGGACGCCGAGATCTTCCAGCCGCACGCCCTGGCTGAACAGCATACGGAAAATGTAGTGGTCGGGCACCACCAGCAATTGCGCGGGATCGGGGAATGGCTCGTTGAGCGCATACCAACGCGGATCGGTGTGGCCGTGCGGGCTGATGATCGGCAGGTCCTTGATGCCGGCATGGAGATCGCGCGCGATCGACAGCGCGCGCCCTTCGGCGGCAAAAAGCAGATCCGGATCGGTCATTCCCGCCACGTCGTTCCTCCCAGGGGCGATATCGGTAGGATTGGAAAGAAATAATGTCAACATACAAAAACTGGATTGTTGTATGATGACTTTTAACCGGCGTCAGGTCATTGTGCGGCGGAAGAGCGGATGTTACGCCGCTAGCAGATCCCGCCCCGCACACCATCCAGCGACAAGCCGCGCCATGACCAGCAGACGCCTTTCCAACGCAACAGTGCAATCCTTGCCGGCCTCGGTCGCGGTCCCCCCCTATGATCGCGCCAGTGTCGCCCCAGGCATCGTCCATCTCGGCGTTGGAGCCTTCCACCGTGCCCATCAGGCCGCCTATGTCGATGACTGCCTAGCGGCCGGCGAGACCGGCTGGGGCATTGTCGGCGTCTCGCTGCGCAGCCCCGACACGCGCGATGCGCTGACGCCACAGGACGGGCTCTACACGCTGGCGGTGCGCGGCAGCGATGGCGAAGCGCTGCACATTATCGGCTCGATCCAGTCGATGCTGGTCGCGCCGGAAGACCCCGGCGCGGTGCTGGCCGCGCTGACCGACCCGCGCACCCGCATCGTCACCCTGACCATCACCGAAAAGGCCTATCTCAGGGCCGCCGACGGCAGCCTCGACGAAAACCATCCCGATATCGTCCACGATCTGGGCAATCCCGGATCTCCCAGGACAGCGCATGGATTCCTGGCGGAAGCGCTGGTGCGACGCCGGGCCGCCGGCACGCCGCCCTTCACCGTGCTTTGCTGCGACAACCTGCCGGCCAATGGCGCCACGCTGCACCGGCTGCTGGTCGGGTTTGCAAAACTGCGCGATGCCGGCGCTGCTGCTTCAGGCGACGCTGCCCTCGCCGGTCATATAGCCGATGACGTTGCATTCCCATCGAGCATGGTCGACCGCATCGTGCCGGCAACCACCGATGCCGACCGGGCGCGCATCGCGGTCGAACTCGGCCTCGAGGACGCCTGGCCGGTGATGACCGAACCGTTCCGGCAATGGGTGATCGAAAACAGGTTTCCAGCCGGCCGCCCGGCCTGGGAGAAATTCGGCGTCACCATGGTCGAGGATGTCCGGCCATTCGAGGACATGAAGCTTCGGCTGCTCAACGGCGCCCATTCGGGCATCGCCTATATCGGCCTGCTCAGCGGCCACGTCACCGTCGACCGCGCCTTCGCGGATCCCGCGATCCGCGCGTTCGTCGACCGGCTCTGGGCCGAGGCCATCCCGACATTGCCTGGGGATGCCGGGCTCGACACGTCAGCCTATACGGCCGAACTTGCCGAACGTTTCTCCAACACCGCGCTGGCCCACCGCACCGCGCAGATCGCCAATGACGGCAGCCAGAAATTGCCGCAGCGCATTGTCGCTACCGCCATCGAGTGCATCCAGGCCGGCCTGGTCCCGGAGCATCTGACGCTGGTGATCGCCGCCTGGATCGCCGCCTGCGAGGCGCGCGGCAAGGACCTGCCGGAAGCCCACTTTACCGATCCGCTCGACGCGCCGCTGGCGGCGCTCGACGAACGACGGATGCTGGAACGAGTAGCGGCGGTGTTCGACTGGGCCGGCTTCGCCAGCGGCAAGCCCGAGCGGCAGACGCTGATCGAACTGGTCGCCGCTCATCGCGAGCATATCCTGCAAGGCGGGATCGTGCTTGCGCTCTCAGCGCTCGGCATACCGGAGCCGACAAACGTAGGCTGAAGCTGGTCCGGAACCGCCCATTTCAAGCCTATTGTCCCGCCGGAGCGTCCAGCCTCTGCCGCGACGAATACTCCGTGCCTTGCGAATTCCAGAACAGTCGCACTGCCTTACCGACCAGGTTTTCGGCAGGAACGAAGCCGACACTGAGCCGGCTATCGGAGGAATTATCCCTGTTGTCGCCAAGCACGAAATAGTGGCCTTCGGGCACGTCGAACACCCGCGTGTTGTCGGTTATTGAATTGTCCGTAAGACTGATGACGGAATAGGAAACGCCGTTGGGGAGGGTTTCACGTTGCAGTCTGGCGCTTTGGGGAGAGTCCTCGGAGCTGTACGGACCAACATCCTCGAGTTTGACCGCCACACCATTGATGCGAAGGATTCCGTCGACCATCTGGATTTTGTCGCCCGGCAGTCCAACGACCCGCTTGACGTAGTCGATGCTCGGATCCGCTGGAAATTTGAACACCACAATATCTCCGCGCTTCGGCTCGGCGGCAAAGATCCGGCCTTCGAAGGGCAGCAGCCCAAGAGGAACACTGTAGCGGCTGTAACCATAGGCAAACTTCGAGACGAAGAAATAGTCGCCGAGTTCCAGCGTTGGTGTCATGCTGCCTGCCGGGGTCGAAAACGGCTGGAAGAGGAATGTGCGGATCGCTAACGCGGCTCCGTAGGAGGTCAGCACGGCCAACAGCAGCACCGAAAGGCCGTGTGAATACCACCGGTTCGGTCTGTATCGTGACGCGAAAGGCACGACGAGCGCTACCCACAGGACCATGAGACCTAAACTGGAGAGATCCACCAGCCAGGCGAGATCGACCCCCGGCAGAACCGGGAATCCCACATATGTCAGCGCAATGCTTATGGCGCTGATCACCACCAGGCTGGCAACCGCCGGCCGGCCGGCGCCGATCCAAAGGAACCCGCCGAACGGACCGCCAAAGGCCGCGATCAGCGCCGTCGTCCACCGGGATCGCGAGGCCGCTTCCGGTTGCGTTGTCTGTTCCGTCATCGGCCACCCCAAATCGATAGACAGCCGGACTGTCGAACAACCAGAAAGCAGGGGCAAGCCCCGATCCGACTGTACCGCCGCAGCCAAATCGCGGTTCCGCCGGCGCCATCGCCTAATACAAGCTCATCTCGCCCTGACTGGCAGCCGGCATGCCGCCACCCGATCTGATCATGCTGGCTGCCCGCCCTGAAATCCCGCCAAGGCCCTGCGCCTATGCGAGACGATCCAGGATGGCGGCCGCAACAAAAAAGCCGGGCTGAGCCCGGCCTTTTCTTCAAGTCATTCTGCGGCTTACGCCGGCAGCAGCGCGCCTTCGAGCGTGGTAAGCTGGCTAAGGAACTGCTCCGCCTTGCTGCGGCTCTGGTCGTCCTTGGCGTCGGCGGCGTCTTCCTTGGCTTCCTGGATGCGGCGGGCGAGATCGGCGCGGTCGATATCGCCGACGGCGACCGCCGATTCGGCGAGCAGCGTGCAGCCGGCAGGGACGATGTCGGCAAAGCCGCCGAACACCACATAGCGTTCTTCCTTGCCGCCGGCGGTCTTCAGCGTGACGACGCCCGGCTTGATCGTGGTCATGACTGGCGCATGGTGCGCCATGACTGTCATTTCACCTTCGGCGCCTGGAATGACGACGGACTCGACCTGCTCGGAAACCAGGAGGCGCTCCGGCGAGACCAGTTCGAACTTGAAAGCTTCAGCCATGTCAATTTAGTGAGTAGGGAATAGTGAGTAGGGAGTAGGGAGAGGACAGCTGTCCTGATCACCCGGCCGCTATTCACTACTGACTACTGACTACTCCCTATTGCCTTGATTACGCTGCTTCAGCCGCCAGGCGCTGAGCCTTCTCGACCGCTTCGTCGATGCCGCCGACCATGTAGAAGGCGGCTTCCGGCAGGTGATCGTAGTCGCCGTTGCAGAGGCCCTTGAAGCCCTTGATTGTGTCGGCGAGGTCGACCAGCTTGCCCGGCGCACCCGTAAACACTTCGGCGACGAAGAACGGCTGCGACAGGAAGCGCTCGATCTTGCGGGCGCGGGCCACCGTCTGCTTGTCCTCTTCCGACAGCTCATCCATGCCAAGGATGGCGATAATGTCCTGCAGCGACTTGTAGCGCTGGAGGATCGACTGCACCTGGCGGGCGACGGCATAGTGCTCCTCGCCGACGACCAGCGGATCGAGCATGCGCGAGGTCGAGTCGAGCGGATCGACGGCGGGGTAGATGCCCTTTTCCGAGATCGCGCGGTTGAGCACGGTCGTCGCGTCCAGGTGGGCGAACGAGGTCGCAGGCGCCGGGTCGGTCAAATCGTCGGCCGGCACGTAGATCGCCTGCACCGAAGTGATCGAACCCTTGGTCGTTGTGGTGATGCGTTCCTGCAGCGCACCCATGTCGGTGGCCAGCGTTGGCTGGTAACCCACGGCCGAAGGAATACGGCCGAGCAGCGCCGACACTTCAGAACCGGCCTGCGTGAAGCGGAAGATGTTGTCGACGAAGAACAGCACGTCCTGGCCCTGGTCGCGGAAATATTCGGCGACCGTCAGGCCGGTCAGGCCGACGCGGGCACGCGCGCCCGGCGGCTCGTTCATCTGGCCATAGACCAGTGCCGCCTTGGAGCCTTCGCCGCCGCCCTTCTTGTTGACGCCGGACTCGATGAACTCGTGATAAAGATCGTTGCCCTCGCGGGTGCGCTCGCCGACGCCGGCGAAGACCGAGAAGCCGCCATGCGCCTTGGCGACGTTGTTGATCAGCTCCTGGATCAGAACCGTCTTGCCGACGCCGGCGCCGCCGAACAGGCCGATCTTGCCTCCGCGGGCGTAGGGCGCCAGAAGGTCGAGCACCTTGATGCCGGTGATCAGGATCTGCGCTTCCGTCGACTGTTCGACATAGGTAGGCGCCGGCTGGTGGATGGCGCGCATCTCGATGCCGTCGACCGGGCCTTCTTCGTCGACCGGCTCGCCGATGACGTTGATGATGCGGCCGAGCATGCCCGGGCCGACCGGAACGGTGATCGGCGCGCCGGTGTCATAGACGTCCTGGCCGCGAACCAGGCCTTCGGTGGAATCCATGGCGATGCAGCGCACGGTGTTTTCGCCCAGATGCTGGGCAACTTCGAGCACCAGGCGGTTGCCGACATTGGAGGTTTCGATGGCGTTCAAAATGGCCGGCAGATGATCGCCGAACTGCACGTCGACGACGGCGCCGATGACCTGGCGAACCTTGCCGATGGCGCCGGTCCTCTTGACGGCAACGCTCGTCGTCTTCGCTGCCGGGGCCGCGGCCTTGGCGGGCGCGGCCGCCTTCTTGGCCGGAGCGGCCTTCGCCGCTGCTGCCGGAGCCTTTGCGGCCGCTTTGGGGGCCGTCTTCGCGGGGGTCGCTGCTTTCGCCATCGTCTTTACCCTTCTCGTCCTTTGTTTCTCACGCTCCATCAGAAGGTCGATGACCTCCTGGCGGTCGCGCCTAGAGCGCTTCGGCGCCCGAAATGATTTCGATCAGTTCCTTGGTGATCTGCGCCTGCCGCTGGCGGTTATAGGTGATCGACAGTTTGTTGATCATGTCGCCGGCATTGCGCGTTGCATTGTCCATGGCGCTCATTTTGGCGCCCATCTCGCCGGCTGCGTTTTCGAGCAGCGCGCGGAAGACCTGGACCGAGATGTTGCGCGGAATGAGGTCGGTGAGGATCTCGCCCGGCTCCGGCTCGTATTCGTAGACGGCATTGCCACCGGCGGTCGCTTCGGCGGGAGCCGAAGCCACGCCGGCAGGAATGATCTGCTGCGCGGTCGGAATCTGGCTGATCACCGACTTGAACTGCGAATAAAACAGCGTGCAGATATCGAAGCCGCCTTCGCCGAACAGATGGATGATCTTACGGGCGATCGCATCGGCATTGACGAAGCCGAGCTTCTTGACATCGCGTAGGTCGACGCGGTCGATAATCAGCGAGGCATAGTCTCGGCGCAGAATGTCGAAACCCTTCTTGCCGACGCAGATGATCTTGACCTGCTTGCCGTCGGCCAGAAGCCGGCGGATATGGTCGCGGGCCAGACGTGCGATCTGCGAGTTGAAGCCGCCGCACAGGCCGCGCTCGGCCGTGCAGACGACGAGCAGATGCACATCGTCCTTGCCGGTGCCGGTCATCAGCGCCGGGGCATCGCCGCCGCCGCCGATCGCCTGCGTGATATTGGCCAGCACCGCACCCATCCGCTCGGAATAGGGACGCGCCGCCTCCGCTGCTTCCTGCGCGCGACGCAGCTTCGCCGCGGCGACCATCTGCATCGCCTTGGTGATCTTCTGCGTCGCCTTGACCGAGGCGATACGGTTACGAAGGTCTTTTAATGAAGGCATGCTTCAAACCTGATCCCGAGCGTCCGGCTTCTTCTCAAGCGAAGGTCTTGGCGAAGGCGTCGATCTCGGCCTTCAGCTTGGCGCGCAGATCGTCCGACAGCGCCTTTTCCTTGCGGATGCCGTCCAGCACGTCCTTGCCGGCCGAGCGCATATGGCTGAGCAGGCCGTGCTCGAACTTGCCGACCTGGTTCAGCGCCAGCTTGTCGAGATAGCCGTTGACGCCGGCGAAGATCACCGTGACCTGCTCCTCGACCTTGAGCGGCGAGAACTGCGGCTGCTTCAACAGTTCGGTCAGGCGCGAGCCGCGGTTGAGCAGGCGCTGCGTGGCGGCGTCGAGATCGGAGCCGAACTGCGCGAACGCAGCCATTTCGCGGTACTGCGCGAGCTCGCCCTTGATCGAGCCGGCGACCTGCTTCATCGCCTTGATTTGCGCCGACGAACCGACGCGCGACACCGACAGGCCGACGTTGACCGCCGGACGGATGCCCTGGAAGAACAGGTTGGTTTCGAGGAAGATCTGGCCGTCGGTGATCGAGATCACGTTGGTCGGGATGTAGGCCGACACGTCGTTGGCCTGCGTCTCGATGATCGGCAGCGCGGTCAGCGAACCGCCGCCCAGATCGTCGTTGAGCTTGGCGGCGCGCTCGAGCAGGCGCGAATGCAGGTAGAACACGTCGCCCGGATAGGCTTCGCGGCCCGGCGGGCGGCGCAGCAAGAGCGACATCTGGCGATAGGCGACGGCCTGCTTCGACAGATCGTCATAGCTGATCAGCGCATGCATGCCGTTGTCGCGGAAATATTCGCCCATGGTGGCGCCGGTGAACGGCGCCAGGAACTGCATCGGCGCCGGATCGGAAGCTGTGGCGGCGACGATGATCGAATATTCAAGGGCGCCGCGCTCTTCAAGAACCTTCACGAACTGCGCGACCGTCGAGCGCTTCTGCCCGATGGCGACGTAGACGCAGTAGAGCTTTTCCTTTTCCGGCCCGTTGTCGTGCACGGCCTTCTGGTTGAGCATCGTGTCGAGGATGATCGCGGTCTTGCCGGTCTGGCGATCGCCGATGACCAGCTCGCGCTGGCCGCGGCCAACGGGGATCAGCGCATCGATGGCCTTGAGGCCGGTCGACATCGGCTCGTTGACCGACTTGCGCGGGATGATGCCTGGCGCCTTGACGTCGACGCGCTTGCGTTCGGTCGCCTTGATCGGGCCCTTGCCGTCGATCGGATTGCCGAGCGCGTCGACGACGCGGCCGAGCAGGCCCATGCCGACAGGCGTATCGACGATGGCGCCGGTGCGCTTGACGATGTCGCCTTCCTTGATGTCGCGGTCGGCGCCGAAGATGACGACGCCGACATTGTCGGCTTCGAGGTTGAGCGCCATGCCGCGGATGCCGCCGGGGAACTCGACCATTTCGCCGGCCTGGACATTGTCGAGGCCGTAGACGCGAGCGATACCGTCACCGACGGACAGCACCTGGCCGACTTCGGAGACCTCGGCCTCCTTGCCGAAATTCTTGATCTGGTCTTTGAGAATTGCGGAAATTTCCGCGGCGCGGATGTCCATCAGCCGACCTCTTTCAGTGCAAGCTTGAGCGAATTGAGTTTGGTTTTGAGCGACGTATCGATCTGGCGCGAGCCCATCTTGACCACCAGCCCGCCGAGCAGCGACGGATCGACGGTAACAGTGATGACCACGTCCTTGCCGGCGACGCCTTTCAGCGCGGCCTTGAGTTCGGTCTGCTGGGCAGCCGTCAGTTCATGCGCCGAAGTGACCTCGGCTGATGTCTCACCGCGCTGTTCGGCGGCGATCTTGCGAAAAGCCTTGATCATGCCGGGCACCGCGAAGAGCCGGCGGTTGCGGGCGACGACGCGCAGAAAATTGCCGGTCAGGCCGGTGATGCCGGCTTTGTCGGCGATCGACGCGATTGCCTTGGCCTGGTCCTCGCTGGAGAACACCGGGCTGTTGATGAGGCGCGTCAGGTCGGCGCTGTCATCCAGCATCTTGGCGAAACTGTTGAGGTCGGCCTCGACCTTGGCCACCGAATTCGACTGCAGCGCAAGTTCGAACAGCGAACCCGCGTAGCGTTCTGCGACACCTGAGATTGGCGATGACGATTGAGCCACGGACCGTCTTTTCTCTTGTCTGAGGGGCCGCAGATTGTTGGCGCGAGCAAAAACTCTGGCTAAATCTTTGACCTTACTAAGTTTTTCCAAGCACGGAGGCGCGGCTTCCGCTATCCCCGGCCGAAAGTCGATTGCCGTCTAGCACAGGCATTTTAAGACCGCAATGCGTCGTCCCGCATGCTTTTCGGGCACTATTGTCGCATCCGGCCGCAGAGTTCAACTGAAGCCTTTGGATTGGCTGCCGATTCAGGGCAGAAAGCCGAAGACGAAGGCAAGCGGCAACGCGGCCAGGACGAGTTCGACGACGATCGACGCCCAGTTGAAAGGCGTGTTGGCGCCGTCCGACATCATCGACAGCAAACGGCCAAAAGCGGTGAACAGCCAGGAAAAGCCGAGTGCCATATAGAGCCACGGCTGCGCCAACAGAATGCAGCACAGGCTGACGCCGAGATAGAAGCCCGACATCCGGCCGCGCCCTTCCGCGATTGCCGCTGCCCTTTCGGGCCGGACCTGCAGCCGCAGAATCCGAAATGCCAGCCCTGGCGCGAGGAAAAACAGCAGACCGAGCGCCAAGGTGACGACGGCGCTGGACCAAGCCAGCCATTCGCCCTGGCTGGTCGGCCACGGAAACGCAAATTCCATCTTGCTTTCATCCCCTCACAGCAATGCCGGATGTATTGAATGTCGCTGCAAAAAGAAGTCAAGCGCGCGGCAGTTTTGGCACGCAATTCGTGAAGGAGCGGAAGGCTGTTTAGGCCGCGCGCGCGTCCGGCCAGCATCGTGGCCAACCTGTATTATCAGGCGACGCCTCACTCCTATCTGCAGGACCGGTTTTGCACAGCCAAAGGCCCCGACACCGATCGCCTTTATTTCCTGACCAGGCACCTCAATCTGGCCGGCACGGAAGCAGATCGATGGAAGCTGAAAGTGGTCGGCAGCGGCAATGTCGCCGTGGCCGCCCAGCCCTGATCTCTGTTTTGGCCCTTCAGGGCAGCATGAATGCGACCGCCGCCTCGGCATGGATGCGCGTGGTGTCGAACACCGGAATGTCGAAATCGCGCTCGCCAATCAACATGGTGATCTCGGTGCAGCCCATGATGACGCCATCGATCTTCTCATCGCGTCGTAGACGGGCGACCTCGTCGATATAGGCCGCCTTCGATGCCGCGCTGACGATGCCGCGGCAGAGCTCGTCGTAGATTACCTGGTGCACCATGTCGCGCCCGGCCTGGTCCGGCACCACGGGCTGCAGCCCGTATTTCTCCGTCAGTCGGCCCTTGTAGAAATCCTGCTCCATGGTGAAGCGGGTCGCCAGCAGCGCCGGCCGCTTGACGCCGGCGCCCTTGACCGCGACGGCCGTGGCGTCGGCAATGTGGATAAGCGGGATCGACACCGCCGCCTGCACCCGGTCGGCGAGCTTGTGCATGGTGTTGGTGCAGATCAAAAGCCCCTCTGCGCCGCCCGCCTCCAGCTTGCGCGCCGCATCCGCCAGCAGCACGCCCGCACTGTCCCAGTCGCCATGATGCTGCCGGCCGGCGATTTCGGCGAAGTCGAAGGAATAGAGCAACAGCTTTGCCGAATGCAGCCCGCTCAGCCGCTCGCGCACGATCTCGTTGAGCAGGCGATAATAGATCGCCGTCGATTCCCAGCTCATGCCGCCGATGAGGCCAAGGGTTTTCATGCGCTGAGCCTCCAGCAGGACCGAACGATCTCTCTCACAGAAAAGCTTTACGGGTCGATGTCAATCTTAACGCGCGCCGTACCACGCTCTTCGGCCCGCCTCCACAAACATCACCGCGCGCCCGATTCGGTCATCCTCGCATTGGCGCCGAGATGATGCAGGCTTTGTGTCGTGTGCCTTGAACTCCAGGCAACCGGCGGATCGGGCAGATTGAGATCGAACTGTGCCCGCCCGAGCAGCGAATTGACGATCTTGGCGCTGCGCCAGGCCATCAGGCTGAGCTGCGGCTCGGCTATGCCATGGCTGAGCCGGCCGGCATTGAGCGCGTAGATGCGCCGGTCGTCGGGCCCGTCCCATTCGACCTCGAAGCTGCCGTTGAGCCGGTAGTGGCCGCGCTCGTCCAGCGCGATCCTGTCCATCAGCGGCGCCATGCAATCGGGAATGGCAAAGGCATAGCCGGTGGCCAGCACCACCGCATCGACGGTGCGCGTCTCGATGGCGCCGTCGAAGCCGTTGCGCATGATCAGCCGGTATTCGCTGCCTTCCCGCGTCACGTTCAGCACTTCGCGATGCGGCGTCATGTTGACCGCCGTCGTTTCCTCCGAGAGGTGCCGCAGCGTGTAAAGCTGGCGGTAGATCGCCTTCAGCGTGCTCGTCGATGCGCCGTCACCGGCAAGCAGCTGCTGTTCCAGGATCGTCTCGCGACGTCCTTGCGGCAGCCGATGGAAGTTTTCGACATAGCCCGGCGTGAAGAGCTCGTCGGTGAACGGCGAGTCGTCGAGCGGCAGGAAATTCGGCCGCATCGAGATCCACTCGATCTCTCGGCCGGCGAAGCGGTCGGAGGAGATCAGATGCAGCAGCACCTCGGCGCCGCTCTGGCCGCCGCCGATCACGGCGATGCGCTGTCCGCTCAGGCGATCGAGACGGTTGGCGGCCTGGGCGTTGTGGAAGCATTGGTCGGAGGCCGCCGCCCGCGCCCAGGCAGGGATGTTGGGCTTCAGCCCGACGGCAATGGCAAGATTGCGCGCGCTCACCTCCTCACGGCCGGTACGCAGCCTGAAATTCGTTCCGTCGAAGTCGATCTGATCGACGGCGCTGGCGAAGCGCAGCGATGACAGGTTCTCGCCGACCCATGCGAGGTAGCGGGCGAATTCCGGCCGCGGAATGGCGGAGAAATCCGCGTTGAGGAATTCGTAGAACCGCTTCTGCGCGACCAGATAGGACATGAACGACCATGGGCTGGTCGGATGCGTCGCGGTGACGAGGTCCTTGAGGAAAGAGGTCTGCAATTCGACGCCAGGCAGCATCATGCCGGGGTGCCATTCAAGCCGCGTCGCCCGGTCGAAGAAGCGCGCTTCGACGCCGTCCACCGCATCGAGATGGGCGGCGAGGCTGAGATTGAACGGCCCGATACCGATGCCGGCGAGGTCAAGCGTATGGGTCATGGCGAACTCCTTGTGGAGCTGGCTGGGCTGATGGGAGATCGCCGGGCTGACTCGGGGTTAAGCGGATTGTCGAGCGGTGTACCGAGGTCGGGCAGAGGGCGTTCGCCGCTGTCACCGTAGCCGATCGCGAACCGCACCTTGTTGATGGCGATGCGCGGAATCTTCGGCGCAAACAGATCGAAAAGCGCGAACCGTTCCGCCAGCTCAGGGTTCTGCGCCTGGTAGCGCCGGATGGCGCAGGCGAGGATGCCGTAGAAAGTCCTCTCGTCGAAGCGGTCCCAGGTGGCCAGCGCCTCGGACAGGAAGCGCAGGACGCTGACGATGTGCCCGGTCTGCAAATGCTGCAGAAGATGTGCCGGTGGCCGGCGCTTCAGCGTCGAGAGGATTTTTCCGTCGAGGCCGGCCAGTTCCGGGAATGGCTGGTCGACGAGGTCGAGGTCGCCCTGAAAGTCCTTGACCGCCACACCGACCGGCGTTGCGCCGTCGAGGATAATGGTGACGTTCTGGCCATGGGCGATGAAGCCGACGCCGTAACGGCACATGAAGTGGTAGAGCGGCACGAAGACCGTGGAGAACAGGCGATCGAGCCATGCCTCCGGACCAAGGCCGGATTGTTCGATCAGGGCGCTGGCGATCGGCCTTCCGTGCGCGTCGCGCTGCGGCAGGGCGCCCATCATCATCGGCCGCTGGCCCGCTGGCAGATCCTTTTCGGGGCTTTCACGCCAGATGGCGCCCAGCATCTCGCAAAACTGATAGGGCGCGCCTTCCACGCCGGTATAGTGCGGATGCGGGTAGAAGGCGCCGGCGACTTCCTTCAAGACCTTGACGTCCTTGAGCACCGGGTCCGCGGCCGCCACCGCGCCTAGCCAGCGCGACAGATCGGCGCCGATCTCCATGTATTTTCCCGGCACGCCGCGCCAGGCCGAGGTGTTGAGGACGGTCAGCGGCAGCTTGACGTGCAGCGCCTCGGGCCGCGCCGCATTGGCAAGCGTGCGCAGCGACTGCAACGGCAGGAACGGATCGCCGAACTGGCCAAGGGGCACCAGCCGGCCGGCGGCAATCTCGCCACCATATTGCGAGGCGATCATTGCCTGCCACTGCCAGGGGTGAACCGGCAGCAGCCTGTGCGTCGACCGCGAGACCCCGGCGGCGGTGATGGCCGCTTCAAGCCTTGCACGCTCGTCATCGCCGAGTGCTGCCTGCAACAGCACCTCTTCGTCAATCTCGCGATCGAGCGCCAGCTGGCAACGGTCGCGCGCGGCGGCAAGCCAGAAGAGCTGGAATGCGGTGGCCGATTCAGGTGCGTAGCGCTCGAAGTCGTCCCGCCCCCAGCCGAGCCGGCCCTTGTTGGCGGGCGCCTTCGGATGGCCGTCGAGCAACGCCTGCAACTCGGTATCCGGCAGCGCGGCTAGCTCGGCGGCTGGTCGATTGCCGCGCGTCTTGACGATGCGCTTGTCGGCCATCAGCGTGTTGTAGAGTTCCTTCGCATAGGTGCAGAACGTTGCCGGCGACATGCCGAGCGTCTCGCGCGCGTCGGCGAAGAAGGCGACCGCATCGTCGACCGGCAGCTCGATGCCGGCATCGCGGGTCAGCGTCTCCGGGCGAACAGCGATCTGGCCCCACAGGCGCCGCGTCGCGGCAAAGCGGTAGGTCACGCCGGGGCCGGGCGTCAGCTCCCACCGGCCGGGCGAAAGTTCGCGCGGCGCCAGGCACTCCTCGAAGGTCAGTTCGGAGATCGCCTTGGCGACGGCCTCGCGATTGATCGCGGTCCAGCGCGCTCCCGCCTTGGCGATGGGTTGCTGTACCGTCACAGCGGCACCTCGCGGAAGAAGCGCTTCCGCTCGCAGCAGACCAGCGCCGCACGCTTGTGCGGAAAGTCGAACTCCTTGACCTTGTCGAAGGCGACGTCGGCGCAATAGCTCAGCATCTTCTGATGCGCGGCGCGAGGCTCGCCGACGATGCGCTGCGTGCGCGGCTCATCCAGGAACAGATAGTGGTTAACGGAACGGAACAGAGCCAGCGTCTTCGGTCGGCCGAGATGGCGCGTGTTGCCGATCAGCCCATGCCAGCCGCGGTCCCAGTCGAGCGGCTCGTAGTAGGGCCCGAGCCGGTCTTCCTTGGCCCAGTAGAACTCGAAATAGCCGGTCGGCTCGCCGTCGAAGCTGGCGATGACGCCGAAAATATGCGGATCGCTCTCCTGCTCGGCGAGATATTTGTCGAGCTCCTCATGGCTCTGGGCAAGCTCCCAGAAGAAGGCGACGCGGCCATCGTTCATCCAGCGATGGAAGAGATCGAGATCGGTCCGGCGGTCGATCGGGCGCAGCGACACGGTGAGACCGATCTCCGGAATCCAGCGCTCATACATCGGGCCGCAGGGCCGCGCTTGGCGCAAAGGCGGCAGCCGGTCTTCCGGACCGATCGCGGTCGTCAACGCCGGATAGGTGACATGTGAGGCCTGGCTGCGCCACAGCAGCGGCAGCTGGCGCAGGACCGAGCGATGAATGACGGCGCGTTCCGGCTCGCCCGAAACTGTCTCGGTGGCCAGCACCGAAACCGGCCACAGTGTCTTGGCCGCCGGCAGGAAGGCGCGGTCGAAGGTAGGATGTAGGCGCAGCGCCGCATCGACCAGACCCGCCAGGATCTGCGGCTGGTCGAGACGGGCCCCGGCAAACGCGACGTCGTCGATGAGCAGGCGGCCATCGGCGACGGAGATGCGGGCCTGTCCGACCGCTGTTCCGTCGGCATCGACCAGGCTGACATGGCCATCGCCGGCACGAATGGCGAGCGGCTCGGCGGCCGAGGCCAGATGCTGCCATCCTTCGTTGCCGGCGACGGTGGCGGGTGACCAGTTTTTCGCAGCCTCGATGTTCATGCGTACTCTCTCACATGCAGGGGGTTGGGAAGCTCGACGTAACCGGCCAGCGGGTCGGTCACCTCTGTGTTCTCGTTGATGTCGCGCAGCGCGATCAGGAAATTGCCTTTGGCGGCAAGCGTCGGCGCGTTGAGCAGATAGTCGACGCAGGACCGGTCAGCCATCGGCGTGGCGGCCAGCCGCTCGAGCGAGCGGCGGAATATCGCCAGCAGGTCGTCTTCGTTGGTGAGGCCAGCAGCGGCAAGGGCTGCGACAGCGGCGAAGGCGCCGTTGACGATCAAATAGTATCCGAACAGCTTCGCGGCCGCTTCCGCCGGGAAGACATGGTCTCCCGATTGACCGGCCTCAGGCAGGAATTCGCGCAGCCTGGGCAGGAATTCCTCGACATAACCGGTGCCCTGGCAGTCGCGAAAATAAAGCGCATTCGGCAAGCCGCCGGCGAGGCCGACGACGAGGTTTTGCTGGTGGGCGCCGAACAGCAGGCCGAATTCCGAGAAGGCGACGATAAAGGGCTCGATGGCGGTTTCGAGGAAACGCTCGAACCACAGAAGTGCCGTCTCCTCGACAGGTCTCTTCTCGTCGCGGGCGATGCGGCGGACCAGGTCGGACAGATGGCTCTCGGTGCGGCCGGGATGGCGCTCGCACAGCGCGCCGAGAACGGCGGCCCGAGGGCTGCCCGTGCCGCGGAACGGATTTTCGCGAAACGAGACGATGGTGTCCGTCATCAGCCGCCCGTCTTCATCGCGCAGGCCAAACCAGGCCGGCTCGCCCAGCACCGTCATGGTCGGGCAGCGGCGCTGCAAGGCGTCGCCAAGCCTGCCCTTGACCAGCCGGTGGACCGAAAGGCCACGCCGGCATTCATGCTCCTCGACGATGCGCCTTGAATTGGTCAGGCGCAGGCTGAGCGAGAATTTCAGCATCCACTCGGCTTCAGGCGAATGAATTGTGCGCAGCGAGGTCGTGGCGCGCCAGGCCGGCCCGCCAAGCCCAAGATCGACAATGCGGTCGGCGCGGAACAGGCTCTCGATGCGGTCTTCCAACATCAGCCGTGCGGCCTGCCACGGATGCATCGGAACGAGCACTTTGCCCTGCTGCTGGCCGGCACGAGCGAGCAGCTGCGGATCGCTGGCGGCAAGCCCGCGGGCCATCTCGGTGACATCTAGCGGCTCGACGCTGCCCCCAGTGAGGATGGCTGGATCGACGGCCCACCAGCGCAGTTTGAAGGCATTGGCGTATTCATGCCCGAAGCGCGCGGAATCCGTGTGCGTGAACTCTTCGCGGCTCATCGGCGCCGGGTGCACGGCGTGGCCGAAACGCAGCGCACTTTCGGCTTCGATGAAATCCGGATCGCCTTCGGAGAAAGGCCGCGACGATCCACGCGCCGCAGTCGCCTCAGTGATCGCGGCGATGCTGGCCAGGCTGCGGCGCAGGAAGGTCAGCCGGCTTTTCGGTGTCGCCCGGCCGGCAATGTCGGGATCCGCCAGGATCAGCGTCAAAAGACTGAAAAGGTCGATCTCAGACGCCTCGCCATCGGCATCAAGGCGCCAGAGCGGCATCGCGAAATCGTGGTAGCCGACCTTCGAGCGATGCCGCGCCTCGACGAGCACCGCCGCGCGCGAGGCAGGGAAATTCAGGCGCAGCACAGCCGCCTGCAGCCGGAACAGCCCGGTTTGCCTGGCGTCGATGAATTCCCAGCCATCCCATTCCCGCAGCAACGCGTTGAGGAACGGGCTTAATGCAGAGGAAGATTCTGGTTTTACTTGCTCCATGTGCATCCGCATAAATCTTAACAATACTGTATGTATTGTATTTTATACGTTGTCATATTAAACATTTCCGTTGATTATCTATTCTAAAAGAGAAATAAGCTTCGCGTTATGACGATCAGTATGAAAAATCGATCTTCCCTTCTTCGCCGCTTGGCAATCGCGGTCTCCGCGATCGGCTTCGGCCAATCGGCTTTCGTGTCGCTCGTTCCCTTGGTGATGGAGCGGCTGAAGCTCGACACGTTTGCCGTCGGCGCGGCGACTGCCGTTGGCGCGGCGGCCTTCCTGGTCGGCTCGCCGCTGTGGGGCCGCCTGGGCGAACGGCTTGGCCACGCCAGGCTGCTGCGCCTGCTTGGCCTCGCCATGCTGGCAGGCCAGGCGGTGTTCGCCATGCTGCTGATAGCAGGCATGGGAGCCGCGCTCGGCCTCGCTTTGCTGGTGCTGTCGCGAACCGTGTACGGTTTCGCCGCATCGGGCGTCATGCCGACGGCGCAGGTCTGGGCCAGCCGCTCGGTTGCCGATGACAGGCGACAGGCCGCGCTGGGACTGCTTGGCGCCGGTGTCAGCATGGGACGCCTGGCCGGCGCGCTGCCGGCGACGGCTGCCGTGTTGTCGCCGCTGCTGCCACCCATCCTGTTCCTGTTCAGCCCGCTGTTGCTGTGGCTCGCGCCGGGCAAGGAGGCAGGCGGCGGACAGATCGACGGCAAGGCGGCTGATGCCGGCCGTGGAATATCGCCCTTCGATCGCCGCGCTCTGCCTTGCTTGGCGATGGGCTTGTGCCTGACGCTGGGCTTCGGGCAAGTGCAGATGATGCTCGGCCCGATAGTCCAGCAGCGTTTTGGCCTTGACCCGACGCAGGCCACGACAGTGACCGGCCTGGCCCTGATGCTGATGGCGGTCGTCATGGTTCTGGTTCAGGGTCTGGTCGTGGCGCGCCTGCGGCTGGCCGAGCGCAACAGCGTTGTCGTCGGATGCCTCCTGGTTTGCGGCGGCATGACGATGCTGACCGTCACGGCAAGCCACGTCGCCTCGGCTGCAGCCCTGATGGTGGCGGCGGCCGGCATTGCGCTGGCGACACCCGGCTACACCGCATGGCTGATGAAGCGCCTCGAGCCCGGCGAACAGGGCTCCGCAGCCGGCTGGCTCACCAGCACCCATGTGCTCGCAGAGCATCGGTGCGGTGGCCGGCGGCTTTGCCTTCACACTGTGGCCCTTTGCACCGCTGGCCGGCTGCGCTGCGCTGGCGCTGGCCGCCGCCTGTCTCGCAGCCATGGTTCGTGAAACCGGGCGTTAAAAAGACCGCGCTCATTCGGCGACCTCCGGCAGCGGCTGCATCGGAGTACCCGGCTGGGCCTTTGCGGCATCGGCAAAATGGGCATTCAGCATGCGATAGGTCGCCACCACGGCCATGCCCGACAGCACGGTCGCCAGGGTGAACAGCGCGGCGTAGCCGAGCATGTCGGCGAGGCGCCCGGCAAGCATGGAGCCGACGAGGTAGACGATGAGTTGGGCGCAGGACAGGATGGTGAAATCGGTGCCCGGCTGGTCCGACGAAGTCACGGCCATGAACAGGCTGTAGAGCGCCACGATTTCCATGTAGCGCACCAGCGTCTGCAGGAACGAGGCGCCAAAGATCGGCCAGAAACCGGCGATGGCGCCGAAAGCATGCAGCGCGAAGATCAGGAAGCATAAGGTGCGCAGCGCGCCGAGCAGGCCGAGCACCGAGGCGGCGCCGCGCTTGTGCAGCAGCCACGCCGCCAGCGCCGAGCCACCGAGCCCGACGGTGAGCGCAGCACCGCCAGAGAGATAACCGATGATGTCGAGCGGCACGCCGGCATCGACGAGATAGGAGCCTTCCATCGACTTCACCAGCCCTTCGCTGGCGCGGTAGATGAGCGCGATCCACAGGATCTGGCGCGCCTCGGGCCGGCGCAGGAAGCGCAGGACGGAGGGGCGGTCGATGGCTCCTTGCGGCGCGCTGGCGACAGGATCGGTCTCGCGCATGGCGAAGGCGGCAAACAGCGGGATGACCGATAGCGCGGCCACCATGGCCACCATGGTTTGCCAGCCGGCATGATGATAGGCCAACAGGCCGAGTGTGCCTCCGAGAACGACGCCGAGCGCGACGGCGCCGCCCTGGATCGCATTGCCGATCGGCCTGTCCTTCGGATCGAGATATTTGGCCGCGTAACCATCGGTGGCGATGTCCTGCGTCGACATCAAAAGGCTCACGACAAGGCCGGCGGCAAAGATGCCGGTGACATCGGTCGGCTCGATCCACAGCATGGCGGCGATGCCGGCGATGACGCCGACCTGGGTGATGATGACCCAGCCGGCGCGATGCGCGCGGGCCAGCGGCCGGAAGCGGTCGACCAGCGGCGCCCACAGGAATTTCAGCACCAGCGGCAGCATCAGCAGCGCCATCATGCCGATGGCGGTGCGCGACACACCCTGCTCGCGCAGGATCGGCGGGATCGCCGCGGCAAACAGGTAGCTCGGGATCGCCTGCGCCAGATAGAGGCAGGCCAGGACGACGAAAAGCCGCAGCCGAGAAAGCCCGGCAGGCGCCGGCTGGGCTGCGTCGGCGCTCATTTGGCATATTCCTTCGGGGCGTAACCGTTCAGGAAGGCGTTGGCCTCCGCCCGGCTGCGGGTGACGAGCACCGGAAAGCCGAACAGGCTTTGCCAGACGCGCTGCATGTTTTCGTCGGCGGCGGAGCGCACCAGCGCGCAGGCGCGGCAGACTTTTTCGAGCTGCTCGCGTTGCGCCTTGTACCAGAGGTTTTGCGCCTTGCGCTGGGCGTCATTGAGGGCGATCTCGATGCCGATATCAACCAGCAGCGCGAACGGCTTCCGTTCCTGCGAAATGCGGCCGAGCGCCTCGACATAGCGCCCGCCATCCGCCGGATCGGCGGGCGCTTCTGCCAGCAGCGAGACCAGCGCTCCATTTCGTTGGAGAGATACCGCCATCGCCGCCCCTCAGAAGGTGATCTGGTAGGACAGCGCGACCGAACGCCCCAGACCCGGAACGTCGGCACCGCGCGTCGCCGATGCGGAAGGGTTGATGTAGTAGGTGTCGAACACGTTGCGCACGGCAAGGTTCAGCACGCTCTCATTGGCGAACTTCTTCGACACGGCGAGATTGACCAGAGCCGCACCGTCCAGTTCCTGGGTGGCGATGCGGTCGCGTCCGGAAAACAGCTCCAACTCGCTGCGCAGGGTCAGTTCGTTCTCGAAATGGGTCGTGAGATAGACCAGGCCCTTGTAGGTCGAAGGGATGCGGTTGTTGGGCAGATATTCGTTGGCTTCGATGTGGCCGTCGCGGTCCGCATCGTATTTGCCTTCGACATAGCCGACCGATCCGCCCAGCGTGAACATGCCGCTGAGGTCTGCCTCGAGATTGGCTTCGACGCCCCAGATGCGTTCCTTCTGCTGCGATACCCGGTTGTTGACGATGTCGTAGCTGACGCCGTTGTCCGAGGTCGACAGATAGGTGCTGACGCCGCCGCGATAGTTGCCCCAGTCGCCGCGCAGGCCGGCTTCCCAGGTGTTCACCAGCTGGGGCTCGGGCGCGATATCGGCATAGCTGATCGCATAATCCGGCGCGTTGGTGCAGGGCAGCAGCGGCCTGATGGCGGTGCCATAGGCGTCGCAGGTCTCGGCGTTGGAGTTCAACCCGGCGCGGCGGGTGAAGCCGCCAATGTCGGTCAGGCTGTAGCCTTGCGAGAAATTGCCGAAAAGCTGCATCCTTTCGGTCAGATCGTAGACGGCGCCGGCGTTGAAGGTGACGGCGTCGTAGTCGAACGAGCCGCCGGTCACCTGGATCGCCGGCAGGCCGATAATGTTGCGGCCTAGCAGAACGGCAGCGGCAGGCCGGGTGAAGTCTTCAACGTTGAGATAAAACTGGTCGTAGCGCGCGCCGCCGCTGATGCGAAAGCGATCCGTCACCGGAATTTCACCCTGCGCAAACAAGGCAACCGAGTTCTGGGTCGTGGGCGAGATGGCGTCCTGGCCGTTGGTCAACTGCTGATCGGTGGCGTCGAAGACATAGTCGGCGCCCCAGGTCAGCGTGCTGCCCTGGGTGAGAAAGTCCATCGGCGTGTTGACGGTCAGGTTGACGCCGCTGCGCCGCGACTGCAGCGCCGTCTGGTTGAAGTCGGCGGTCGGGTCGGTGCCCGGCGGCAGGATCACCGGCCGCGTCGGGTTCGTCGGCAGGTAGACCTGGCTGTTGACGGCCGAGAATTTGGTGAAGGGCGACTGCTTGAAGATGTCGTTGTAGAACGCCTTGACCTCGAGGTTTCCGAGCGCGAAGTCGCTGTCGGTGTATTTGGCGGTCAGGTATTTCGAATCTTCCTCCAGCGGCTTGCCTTCATAGGGATCGCCGAAATCCGGGGAGACGGGGTTGGTCGTGTAATCGGTGAACCAGTCCGGCTTCTGCTTGGCATAGGTCCAGTCGACGCTGACCTCGAAGCGGCGGGCATCGAACTGGTAGCCGGCCACGCCGAACAGATTGCCCGTGCCGGTGCGGTCACCGCCGCCTTGCCCGAGCATGGCGTCCGAAGCCATCTCGTTGCCGTGGCCGTCATAGGTGCGGCGCGACAGATCGCCGGAGGCCGAGAAGAAATAGTCGAAATCGCCTTTCTTGCCCTCGACCGAAACGCTTGTGCTGGGCCCTGCCGACTTACCGGGATTTTCGGTGAAGGCGGTGACGCCGGTGCGCACCGTCACCTTCGGCTTGTCGCTGTCGCCACGCTTGGTGATGAAGTTGATCGTGCCGCCGGTGGCGCCGGCGCCATAGAGGCTCGACGCGCCGTTGATGACTTCGATGCGCTCGACCGAATTCAAGTCGATCATCGACAGGATGCGTGACACGTCCCGCAGCGGCGTGTTGCGCGGCACACCGTCGACCATGATGAGCACGCTGCGGCCGCGGAAGGTTTCCGAGGCGCCCGAAATGGTCTGGTTGCGCGGCGCGTAGCCGGGAACGATGCGGCTGATCAGCGTCGCGGCGTCGATGTTTTCCTGCGCGGCTTCCTCGACCTGTTCCCGTTCCACGACCTGAACGGACTGGGCAACGCTGGAAATGGACCTTTCATTGCGGCCGGTGACCAGGATCTGGTCGAGCACGGTCCCTTCCTGCGTGCCTGTCGGGGCGGCTTCCTGGGCAAATGCCGCGCCTGCCATAATCGACGAACCCAAAGCCGATGACCAAAGAAGTGAAATGCAAAATCTGCGCATGCTGCCCTCATCCATGCCCTGGTCCCCAGTGCCAAAGCGGAAAGGCCCAGTTATAATTCATGATAAAACGAGTCAACATTTATTTTATGACTTTTTAAATCAGGATTAGTCAGCGAACGGACGGGAGCTGGGTACATGAGCAGCGCGCATTTTAGCATGTGCTAAGGTGCTGAGTTTTCTTGACAAAACGGCACAGGGGCGCCGGCGGCGGCTTTAGCCTTTGTGCTTACAAGAAGCTCTGCGGATCGATGTCGACCTGGACGCGAACCGAGCCGCGCTGCTTCGGCCCTTCGGCGAGTATGGTGCGGATGAAGCCTTGGATGTCGGCGCGCTTTTCACCCTGGATCAGCAAGCGGAAGCGGTGGCGTCCGCCGAGCAGCGACAGCGGCGCTTCGGCCGGGCCGAGTACGAACAGGTCGCTGGCCTGGGGTGCTGCACGGCGCAGGCCGCGCGCATGGCCTTCGGCCTCGGCCCGCGTCACCGCGCTGACGATGACGCCGGCGAGCCGGCCGAAGGGCGGCAGAGCGGCCCGTTCGCGCTCCGTGATTTCGCGCTCGTAAAATGCCTCGGCATCGCCCGAAACGATCGCCCGCATCACCGGATGGTCCGGCTGGAAAGTCTGCAGCAGCCCCAAACTCTTCTTGCCGGAACGGCCGGCGCGCCCGGTCACCTGGCTGAGCAATTGGAAGGTGCGCTCGGCGGCGCGCGGATCGCCATTGGCGAGGCCGAGATCCGCATCGACGACACCGACCAGCGTCATGTTGGGAAAGTTATGCCCCTTGGCGACCAGCTGGGTGCCAATGACGATGTCAGCCTCGCCATTGGCAATGGCTTCGAGTTCCAGCCGCAGCCGCCGCACGCCGCCCATCAGGTCGGATGACAAGACGATGGTGCGCGCGTCAGGGAAATGCGCCACCACCTCTTCGGCGATGCGCTCGACGCCCGGCCCGCATGCCACCAGATGGTCGAGCGTGCCGCATTCGGGACAGGCCTCCGGCCGCTTCTCATTGTGCCCGCAATGGTGGCAGACGAGTTGGCCGCGAAAGCGGTGCTCGACCAGCCAGGCCGAGCAGACCGGGCAGCCGAAGCGGTGGCCGCAGACCCGGCACAGTGTCAGCGGCGCGTAGCCGCGCCGGTTGAGGAACAGCAGCGACTGCTCTTGTCTCTCCAGCGTGCGCTGCATCTCTCCAATCAGCAGCGGCGACAGGAAGCCGCCGCGGGCCGGCGGCGCACGCCGCATGTCGATCGTCTTGAGATCGGGAAGCGCGGCCTCGGCGAAGCGCGCCGACAGCACCGCCCTGCTGTAGCGGCCCTGCTGCGCATTGACCCGGCTTTCGACCGATGGCGTCGCCGATGCCAGCACCACCGGGAAGCCGCTGATATGGCCGCGCACCACCGCCATGTCGCGGGCATTGTAGAAGACGCGGTCCTCCTGCTTGTAGGCAGGGTCGTGCTCCTCGTCGACGACGATCAGCCCGAGCTCGCGGAACGGCAGGAACAGCGCCGAGCGTGCGCCGGCGACGACGCGCACGCCGCCTTCCGCCACCTGTCGCCAGACCTTTTCGCGCATTCGGGGCGGCAGGTCGGAATGCCATTCCGCCGGCTTGGCGCCGAAGCGCTGCTGGAAGCGTTCGAGGAAGGCATGCGTCAGCGCGATCTCCGGCAAAAGGATCAACACCTGCTTGCCCTGGTCGAGGGCTGCCGCCACCGCCTCGAAATAAACTTCCGTCTTGCCTGAACCGGTGACGCCGTCGAGCAGCGTGACGTTGAAAGCAGCGGCCGTGACATTGGCGCGCAGCATGGCGGCCGCGTCTGCCTGGTCCGGCATCAGCTCCGGCATGGCGTAGGAGGGATCGGGCGCGGCGACCACCGGTCGAGGCGGGATCATCACCGTCTCGAACACGCCTTGCGCCTTGAGCCCCTCGACCACCGTCGACGACACGCCCGCCGCGTGCGCCAGGCCGGATCGCGTCCAGGCAAGCCCCCCTTCCGCCGTCTCCAGCACGCGCGTCCTGGCATCCGTCATCCGGTCGGGCATGACGAGGGTCCGCTGCAGGCCCTCGATCCATGGTTCGGGATCGAACGCCTCCGGCGCGCGCAACAGCATGCGCGCCACCATGCCGGGCGGCGACAGCGTGTACTGCGCCAGCCAGTCGACAAAGCGGCGCATGCCGCGGTCGATCGGCGGGCAGTCGAAGACCTGTTCGATCGGGCGCAGCTTTTTGGCGTCGATATTCTCGACCGCACCATCCCAGACGATGCCGGCAACCTGGCGCGGACCGAGCGGCACGCGCACGATCGAGCCCGGCACCACGCGCATGCCGGCGGGCACAGCGTAGGTATAGGGCCGTTCGGCGGGCATCGGCACCAGCACCGGCGCGGCTGCGACAAAGGGCGAATCTTCGATCATCGGGCGTGACCTTGCCCCGACTTTGGTCTAGATCAAAGGGCAACCCCGAATGTGCATGGCATGCACATGGAAATCTTTCAGGAGACCCCCATGAAATTTTTTGTCGACACCGCTGACATCAAGGACATCAAGGAACTGAACGACCTGGGGCTGCTCGACGGCGTGACCACCAATCCCTCGCTGATCCTGAAATCCGGCGGCAAGATCGCCGAGGTCACCAAGCAGATCTGCGACATCGTCAAGGGCCCGGTTTCGGCCGAGGTTGTTGCGGTCGAATACAAGGACATGATGGCCGAGGCCAACATCCTGGCCAAGATCGCCGACAATGTCTGCATCAAGGTGCCGCTGACGCTCGACGGCCTGCGCGCCTGCAAGACGATCCGCACCGAGATGAACCGCATGGTCAATGTAACGCTGTGCTTCTCGGCCAACCAGGCGCTGCTGGCGGCCAAGGCCGGCGCCTCGTTCATCTCGCCCTTCGTCGGCCGCGTCGACGATACCGGCGCGGACGGCATGGAACTGATCCAGGAGATCCGGCAGATCTACGACAATTACGATTTCGACACCGAGATCCTCGTCGCTTCGGTTCGCACCGTGAACCACGTCAAGCAGGCAGCCCTGATCGGCGCCGATGTCGTTACCGCGCCGGCCGCGACGCTGAAGGCGCTGGTCAAGCACCCGTTGACCGACAAGGGCCTGGATCAGTTCGCTGCCGACTGGGCCAAGACCGGCCAGAAGATCGGCTGAGATCGGGTTCGATACAAAAAGGCCGGGAAACCGGCCTTTTTATTGCGGACTGCTAAAGTCGAGTTGGCAGCGCCAGGGAATGCTCAGGCTTTCTTGCCGTGCCTGACCAAGTCCTGGGCGACGGACAGGCTCACCATTTCAGCCAGTTCACGCGCGGCGCGGTTCTCAGCGTCGAGCTGCGCCCGGTAGGAAGCGAACTCCTGCGTCGGCTTGTCGAAGGATGATGGGATCGACCGCTTGCCGGTGGCGATCACCACGCCGGTCCTGGCATCGGTCAGCACATAGTTTGCGGTCAGCGTCACCGTGCCTGCCGTCGGTTCGTCTTCGTCGGTCTGGATCTGCACCACCGCGGCCGATTCGACCAGTTCGGTGACACCGAGATCGAGCATGTAGACCGGTGCCGTCGTTTCGCCGGCACCCTGGCCGAAGGCGAAGATCAGATTGTTGCGGACCTGCTGGGCATAGCGGGTCTTGACCGGCTTGACCGCGATCGAGGCGAGCTCCGCCGACGCGCTGACAGTCGAGCCTGCCGTCAGCGGCGCGCTCGAATAGAGCGGCCTGACCGTGCAGGCCGAAATCAGCGTCATCGAGGCCACCAGCCCGCAGAGCGCGGTGCGGCGCAGCAAGCGCGTCGTCTTTTCCAGATCGGGCCCCATCCTTCTGAAGTCAAGCAACGACATTGACGATCCTCTGCGGCACGATGATCACCTTGCGGGGCGCCTTACCTTCCAGCGCTTTCTGCACGAAGTCGAGAGCCAGAACCGCTTTTTCGACCGCACCTTGGTCCGCGTCGCGGGCAATTGTCAAATCGCCGCGCTTCTTGCCGTTGACCTGAACCGGCAGCACGATCTCGTTGTCGACCACCAGTGCCGGATCGTAGACCGGCCAAGGCCGTTCGGCGACCAGATCGGTGCCGCCGAGCGTGTGCCAGCACTCTTCAGCCAGATGCGGCATGACCGGCGCGACCACATGCACAAGGATCTCCACCGCCTCGCGGCAGGCGCCTTTCAGCGCCGCGTCGGCCTTGCCCTCGGCGACGTCGTTGAGCGGCGCGGTCAAGGCATTGGCCAGTTCGTAGATGCGGGCGATGGCCCGGTTGAAGCCGAGCTTCTCGATATCCTCGCCGATAGCCTTCAGGATCTTGTGCGCGGCCTTGGAAACGGCCCCCGCCTCGCCCTCCGGCGCCGCCTGCGGCTTGGCGCCGTCAAGCGTCTCGGCGGCAATGGACACCAGGCGCCAGACACGCTGGATGAAGCGATGTGCGCCGGCGGCGCCATCGTCCGTCCATTCGACGTCGCGCTCGGGCGGCGAATCCGACAGCATGAACCAGCGTGCGGTGTCGGCGCCGTAGCCGTCGGTGATGTCTTCCGGGCTTACCGTATTCTTCTTCGACTTCGACATCTTTTCGAGTGAGCCGATCGCCGCCTCTTCGCCGGTGGCGATCTCGATGGCACGGCGCTTGCCGCCGATATCCTCGACCCTGACCTCAACCGGCGACAGCCAGCGCCCATTGTTCGACGCACCGCCGACGCGGTAGGTTTCATGCACCACCATGCCTTGCGTGAACAGACCCTTGAACGGCTCGGCCAGGTCGAGATGACCGGTCGCGCGCATGGCGCGGGTGAAGAAGCGCGAATAGAGCAGATGCAGGATCGCGTGCTCGATGCCGCCAATGTACTGGTCGACGGCCAGCCAGTCATCGGCAGCCTTCGGCTCCGTCGGGTCATTGGCCCAGGGTGCTGTAAAGCGCGCGAAATACCAGGACGAATCGACGAACGTGTCCATCGTGTCTGTCTCGCGCCGCGCATCCTTGCCGCATTGCGGGCACGTCACATGCCGCCAGGTCGGGTGACGATCGAGCGGATTGCCGGGACGGTCGAACTCGATGTCGTCGGGCAGCTTGACCGGCAGGTCGGCCTTCGGCACCGGCACCACGCCGCAATCCTCGCAATGGATCATCGGGATCGGGCAGCCCCAGTAGCGCTGGCGCGAAATGCCCCAGTCGCGCAGGCGGAAGTTCACCTTGCGCTCGGCCATCGGCCTGCCGCCGATGGTCTTCTGCTCCAGGAGCTTTGCGACCTCGTCGAACGCCTGCTCCGGCTTCATGCCGTCGAGGAAGCGCGAATTGATCATCACGCCATCGTCGACATAGGCCTCTTCCGTGACCTGGAAGGTCTTGGCGTCGCCATCTTCGGGCATCACCACCGGGATGACCGGCAGGCCGTATTTGTTGGCGAAGTCGAGGTCGCGCTGATCGCCCGACGGGCAGCCGAATATGGCGCCGGTGCCGTATTCCATCAGCACGAAATTGGCGACATAGACCGGCAGCGTCCACGAGTCGTCGAACGGATGAACGACGCGGATGCCGGTGTCGAAGCCCTTTTTCTCCGCCGTCTCAAGCGCGGCCACCGAGGTGCCCATATGTCTGATTTCGTCAATGAACTTGGCCAGTTCGACATTGGTCTCGGCGGCCTTCCTGGCCAGCGGATGGTCGGCGGCGACAGCCATGAAGGAGGCGCCGAAAATGGTGTCGGGCCTGGTCGTGTAGACTTCCAGCTCGTGCGTGTCCCCAACCGGAGCAGCCAGCGGCCAGCGGATCAGCAGCCCTTCCGAGCGGCCGATCCAGTTCTGCTGCATCAGCTTGACCTTTTCCGGCCACTCGCCGAGACCATTCAGGGAATCCAGCAGGTCCTGCGCATAGTCGGTGATCTTGAAGAACCATTGCGTCAGCTCGCGCTGTTCGACCAGCGCGCCCGAACGCCAGCCGCGCCCATCGATGACCTGCTCGTTGGCGAGCACCGTCATGTCCTCCGGATCCCAGTTGACCTTGGAGGATTTGCGCGTCACCAGCCCCTTCTCGACGAAATCGAGGAACAGCATCTGCTGGCGGTGGTAATAGTCGACGTCGCAGGTGGCGAATTCACGCGACCAGTCCAGCGACAGGCCCATCATCTTGAGCTGCTCGCGCATGGCAGAGATGTTGGCGTAGGTCCATTCCTTGGGATGGACCTTGTTCTGCATCGCGGCATTCTCGGCCGGCATGCCGAACGCGTCCCAGCCCATCGGATGCAGCACGTTGAAACCCTTGGCCCGCTTGTAGCGCGCCACCACATCGCCCATCGTGTAGTTGCGGGTGTGGCCGATATGGATCTTCCCCGAGGGATAGGGGAACATCTCCAGCACGTAGTATTTCGGCTTTGGATCGTTGTTATGCGCTTCGAACAGCTTCTTTTCGGCCCAGGCCTTCTGCCATTTGGGCTCTGACGCGCGCGGATTGTATCGTTCGGTTGCCATCGGATGATTTTCACTTAAAAGCAGGCGCAGACCGCCGGACAAGGCCCGGTGGCCAAGGTAAATGTCGTCGCGGTGTTCACCATGGATTGCCGGACCCGTCAACTGCGGCGAGCCGGCCAAGACGATTAAAGACAGGCAGGATATGGACATGGCCAGCGCCGTCGAACAGTTTTTCGCCGTCAAGACGAGGATCGCTGCCGCCGAGCGCGAGGCCGGCCGCGACGCCGGTTCGGTGACGCTGGTTGCGGTGTCGAAGACTTTTGAGGCCGACGTCATCCGCCCGGTCATCGAGGCTGGCCAGCGCGTCTTCGGCGAAAACCGCGTGCAGGAAGCGCAAGGCAAATGGCCGGCCTTGAAAGCGGAATTCCCTGATATCGAACTGCATCTGATCGGCCCGCTGCAGTCGAACAAGGCGAGGGAAGCCGTAGCTCTCGCCGACGTCATCGAGACCGTCGACCGCGAAAAGATCGCCGCCGAACTCGCCAAGGAAATCGTGCGCCAGGGCCGCACGCCGAAACTCTACGTCCAGGTCAATACCGGCTCGGAGCCGCAAAAGGCCGGCATCGAGCCGCGCGACGCCGTCGCCTTCGTCGCCCGCTGCCGCGATGTCCACGGCCTCGCCATCGAAGGCCTGATGTGCATCCCGCCGGCCGACGAAAACCCCGGCCCGCATTTCGCCCTGCTGGAAAAGCTCGGCATGGAGGCCGGCGTGGCAAAACTGTCGATGGGCATGTCCGGCGACTTCGAGACCGCCATAGCCTTCGGCGCCACCAGCGTCCGCGTCGGGTCAGCGATTTTTGGAAGCCGGTAGCCTTCGGCTTCGTGAGACACCTGTCGTTCCCCGGCTATTCGAGCTAATGTTTCGAGCACATCCGGCGAGTTAGCGAGGACTATTCTTCTTGGACTGGCACCTCAGGGACGCGAGAAACAATCTTTCGAAGCTTGTACGACAGGCGCACGAAGAAGGGGCGCAAACCATCACCTTGCGCGGAAAGCCGGCTGCCGTCGTATTATCTCCTGATGACTATGACCAACTGATCGGCGCAAAGCCTTCGCTTGCCGAATATCTTCTCTCCGGTCCCGCGTGGGACGACGATTTCGACGAGGAGGTCAACCGCCGCTCAAAGACGATGATCCGACCCGTGGAATTCTGATAGATTTTTCGGCATGAAGATCTCGCGACGGTTGACGGGCTCTATGAGCCAACTGCGCTAGGTCGATTGTGCCACCACTGGAAACGAAACGCACCGTTCCTATTTGCATGGCGTCATCACACATCTGCTGGAGCCGCCACCATGCGCTACAATCAACTCGGAAATACGGGGATGTTCGTTTCCGAACTGTGCCTCGGCACCATGACCTTCGGCGCCGCCGGCGAGAATGCCCAATGGGGCCTGATCGCCAGCCTCGACCAGAAGGGCGTCAACGACATCGTTGCCCGTTCCATCGCCGCCGGCGTCAATTTCTTCGACACGGCCGACGTCTATTCATTCGGCCAGTCCGAACGCCTGCTTGGCCAGTCGCTCAAGGATCTTGGCGTCAAACGCTCGGACGTCGTCATTGCCACCAAGGTGCATGGCGCCATGGGCCAGGGCCCGAACGAGCGCGGCTCTTCGCGCGGCCACATCATGGATTCGGTCGAGGGCAGCCTGGAGCGGCTGCAGCTAGACCATATCGATCTCTACCAGCTGCACGGCACCGACACCGTGACGCCAGTCGACGAGACGCTGCGGGCGCTCGACGATCTCGTTGCCAGCGGTAAGGTCCGCTATGTCGGCGTCTCCAACTGGGCGGCCTGGCGCATCGCCAAGGCGCTGGGCGTTGCCGAGCGCAAGGGATTTTCCCGCTTCGAGACCATCCAGTCCTATTACTCGATCGCCGGCCGCGACCTCGAGCGCGAGATCGTGCCGCTCATCAACGAGGAAAAGCTCGGCCTGATGGTCTGGTCGCCAATGGCCGGCGGCCTGCTGTCGGGCAAATACGGCCCCGGCGCTCCCGGCAATGGCGAAGGCCGCCGCGCCGCCTTCAACTTCCCGCCGGTCGATGAGGACCGCGCCTGGGCGGCTGTCGCCGTGATGCGCGAGATCGCCCAGAAGCACGGCGTCAGCGTCGCCACGGTGGCGCTCGGCTATGTCCTGGCCAAACCTTTCGTCATGAGCGTCATCATCGGCGCCAGCCGCATGGAGCAGCTCGAGCAGAACCTTGCCGCGGCCGAGGTGAAGCTCGACGCCGACGATCTCGCCAGGCTGGATGAGGTCAGCGCGCTGCCGGCCGAATATCCCGGCTGGATGCTGGAGCGTCAGGGCGCCGGTCGCCGCCCGGCGCCGTTCACCCCGAAGAAATAGTCACCGCTGTCGCCTGATGCTTGGGGGGTCATCTGGCTCCCCAACGTCTTTTCAGCTCATCCGCACGCTCTCGACCAGAAAGTCGAGAAACGCCCGCACCCGTGCGGGCAAATGCCGGCCCTGGCCGACATAGACGGCGTGGGTAGGCTCCTCGTCGCCCGGATTGAAATCCTCCAGCAGCGCCGTCAGCCGCCCCGCCGCGATGTCATCGGCCACATGCCAGTGTGCCAGCCGGGCGATGCCGGCGCCGCCGACCGCCATCAACCGCATCGACTCGCCATCGCCGACCAGCGTGTTTCCGGTGATCGGCACCATGACGGCGTTCCCGGTTGCATCGACAAACGACCAGCCATCGACATGCCGGACAAAGCCGAAAGCCATGCGATTGTGCCGGTCGAGATCTGCTGGAACCAGCGGCGTGCCATGCGTCTTGAGATAGGACGGTGCGGCAACGACTGTCATCCGGCTTTGCCCGAGCTTGCGCGCCACCAGCCGCGACTCGCCGAGCGGCCCGGCGCGGATGGCGACGTCGGCACGCTCAGCCATCAAATCGATGACGCTGTCGGTCAGCACCAGATCGACCGAAATCCCGGGGTAGCGTTCGAGGAAATCAGGCAGCAGCGGGATCAGCCGATGCACCCCGAAGGGCACATAGGAGTTGACGCGCAGCCGTCCGCGCGGCGCGGCACCCACGGCCGCCTCGCGCTCGGCCGCCGCCATATCGGCCAGGATGCGCACCCCGCTGTCATAGAACGCCGTCCCTTCCGGCGTCAGCTGCAGCTTGCGCGTCGAGCGCGTGACCAGCCGCGCGCCGAGCCTTGCCTCCAGTCGCGCGATCAGCTTGCTCACCGCCGACGGTGTCATACGCAGCGAACGAGCCGCAGCCGAGAAACTGCCCGCCTCGACGACGCGGACGAACACTTCGATCTCGCCGGAACGGTTGATATCGGGTCTGGCCATTTGTGAATCTATTTCACAGGAAATATGCCCAAGGCAAGTCTGGTTCACAAGGCATGGCAACACGATCTCTGCGGTCGGGGCGCGGGTCTGGTCGCGTTCATCGAGTTCGAACTGGAAACCGCCATGCCTCTTGCTCTCTACGCCCTCGCTGCCGGCGCCTTCGGCATCGGTGTCACCGAATTCGTCATCATGGGGCTGCTGATCGATGTCAGCAAAGATCTCGGAGTCTCGATCTCGGCCGCCGGCCAGTTGATTTCGGGCTACGCGTTGGGCGTCGTCATCGGCGCGCCGCTTTTGACCATCGCCACCGGCAACTGGCCCCGCAAGACCGTCCTTCTGGCCCTTATGGCGATCTTCACGCTCGGCAACCTCGCCTGTGCGATCGCCCCCGACTACTGGACGCTGATGGGCGCCCGCATCATCACCGCCTTTGCCCATGGCACTTTCTTTGGCGTCGGCTCGGTGGTCGCCACCGGCCTGGTCGCGCCCAACAAGAAAGCCTCGGCGATCGCGCTGATGTTCACCGGCCTGACTATCGCCAACATCCTCGGCGTGCCCTTCGGCACTTGGCTCGGCCAGACCTTCGGCTGGCGCGCCACCTTCTGGGCCGTAACCCTGGTCGGCTTGGCAGCCTTTGCCGTCATCCTGCTTCTGGTGCCGCGCAGCAAGGAAGCGCCCGAGAAGACCAATCTGCGCGCCGACCTCGCAGTGCTGCGCCGCACGCCGGTGCTGCTCGGCCTCGCCACCACCGTGCTCGGCTATGCCGGCGTCTTCGCCGTCTTCACCTACATCGCCCCGCTGCTCACCGAGATCACCGGTTTTGGGGAAGCCGCCGTGTCGCCGATCCTGCTCGTCTTCGGTGGCGGTCTTATCGCCGGCAATCTGCTTGGCGGCAAGGTCGCCGACCGCTGGCTGGTGCCGGCGGTGCTCGGCAGCCTCGTGGTGCTGGCGTTGGTGCTGGCCACAATGACCTTCGCCGTCCACAGCCAAATCCTGGCCGTCATCTATGTCGGCCTGCTTGGTGCCGCCGCCTTCGCCACCGTGGCGCCGCTGCAGATGTGGGTGCTGGAAAAGGCGCAAGGCGCGGGCCAGAGCCTCGCCTCGTCCTTCAACATCGCCGCCTTCAACCTCGGCAATGCCGCCGGCGCTTGGCTTGGCGGCGCGGTGATTGCCCATGACCTCGGCCTCGGCTCACTAACCTGGATCGCCGCTTTGCTGCCGGTCGCGGCTCTTGGCGTCGCTGCCCTGGCGCTGCGCCTCGATCGCGCCCCCACAATCGGGGTGCCGGTCTGCGCCCAGTCATGAGCATCACGCGCAATCCTTCTTCGACATCATCAAGGAGCATAAAATGGATTATCGACGTCTCGGCGCATCGGGCCTGAAAGTGCCCGCACTCTCTTTCGGCGCCGGCACTTTCGGCGGCTCCGGGCCGCTGTTCGGGGCCTGGGGCAACAGCGATGCCAAGGAAGCGCGGCGGCTGATCGACATCTGCCTCGAGGCCGGCGTCAATCTGTTCGACACCGCCGATGTCTATTCGAACGGCGCCTCCGAGGAAGTGCTTGGCGAAGCCATCAAAAGCCGCCGCGACGCGGTGCTGATCTCGACCAAGACTTCGCTGCCGATGGGCGACAGACCGGCCGACTACGGCTCGTCGCGCTCGCGGCTGATCAAAGCCGTCGACGCCGCCCTGAAGCGCATGGGCACCGATTACATCGACCTGTTGCAGCTGCACGCCTTCGATGCCGGCACGCCGATCGAGGAGGTGTTGTCGACGCTGGACGACCTCGTGCGCGCCGGCAAGCTGCGCTATGTCGGCGTCTCCAACTTCTCCGGCTGGCAGGTGATGAAATCGCTGGCGGAAGCCGACAAGCATGGCTACCCGCGCTACGCCGCGCATCAGGTCTACTACTCGCTGGTCGGTCGCGACTATGAATGGGAGCTGATGCCGCTCGGTATCGACCAGGGCATCGGCGCGCTGGTGTGGAGCCCGCTCGGCTGGGGCCGCCTGACCGGCGAGATCCGCCGCGGCCAGCCCCTGCCGGAAAAGAGCCGGCTGCACGACACCGCCGATTTCGGCCCGCCGGTCGCGGACGAACATCTCTACCGGGTCATGGATGCGCTTGATGCGATGGCTGAAGAGACCGGCAAGACCGTGCCGCAGATCGCCATCAACTGGCTGTTGCGGCGCCCGACCGTGTCCTCCGTCATCATCGGCGCCCGCAACGAGGAACAGCTGCGCCAGAACCTCGGCGCCGTCGGCTGGGCGTTGACGCCGGAGCAGGTCAAAAAGCTCGACATGGCAAGCGAAGTGACCGCGCCCTACCCGTACTTCCCCTATCTCCGCCAGGAAGGTTTCGCCCGGCTGAACCCGCCTGCGGTGTGATCACACGACGTTGAAGCTGCCAATCTCCCCCCTTGCGGGGGAGATCAGCTATACTGCCGCTCAGTGCAGCACGAACTCCCCATCCACCTTCCGCCATTCGTTCGGCGCGATCAGCTTCTGGTGCGTGTAGCTGATCGAATGCAGCGGCCCGTCGAGCCTGGCCTTCCAGAACTCGATGAACTTGATCAGCACCGGAAACTTCGGCGCCAGATCGTAATCCTGCCAGATGAAGCTCTGCAGCAGATGCGGGTGGTCGGGAAAATGGTACAGAATCTTGGCCGTGGTCAGGCCATACCCCTTGAGCATCAGGTCCATTTCGGAATGATCGCGCATGACAGCCCCTTGGCCTAGTTGATTCTCCATTCCTCCCAACACCGAATTGTGCGCGCCGTTCCTTAACTGTCTATGATTTTCCTGATCCCAGTCGGGTTTTATGCACGAAAACATGCAGTTAGCAGCGACCGCTGCCGAGTGCTGATGCAACCGAAACGGGAGCTGCGGCATCCCGCCACGCGAATCCAACGTCTAATGTTGCCGTCAGCGCGGAACTGTTAATAATGCCGCCGAATTCGCGGCTGCGTCGCCGTGATCCTGGCTGAGGTCAAGCCGGCGGGCTCGTTTGGGAGGAAAGTGAAGACATGTCCGAGGTGAAGATCCACCGCGTCCAGCCGGCGTGGAAGAAGAATGCGCTGATCGACAACGACACCTACCTCAAATGGTATGCCGACAGCGTGAAGAATCCGGACAAGTTCTGGGGCAAGCACGGCAAGCGCATCGACTGGTTCAAGCCGTTCAGCAAGGTCAAGAACACCTCCTTCGAGGGCAAGGTCTCGATCAAATGGTTTGAGGACGGCGAAACCAACGTCTCCTACAACTGCATCGACCGCCATTTGAAGAAGCGCGGCAACCAGACAGCCATCATCTGGGAAGGCGACAATCCCTACGACGACAAGAAGATCACCTATAACGAGCTCTACGAGCATGTCTGCCGGCTCGCCAATGTGATGAAGAAGCACGGCGTCAGGAAGGGCGACCGCGTCACCATCTACATGCCGATGATCCCGGAAGCGGCCTACGCGATGCTGGCTTGCACCCGCATCGGCGCCATCCACTCGATCGTCTTCGGCGGCTTTTCACCGGACGCGCTGGCCGGCCGCATCGATGACTGCAAGTCGACCTTCGTCATCACGGCCGACGAGGGCCTGCGCGGCGGCAAGCCGATCCCGCTGAAGGAAAACACCGACAGAGCGATCGAAATCGCCGCCAAGGCCGGCACCAAGGTCGATAAGGTGGTCGTCGTGCGCCGCACCGGCGGCAAGACCGGCTGGGTTCAGGGACGCGACATCTGGTACCATGACGAGATCGCCACGGTGAAAGGCGACTGCAAGCCGGAGAAGATGAAGGCCGAGGATCCGCTGTTCATCCTCTATACCTCAGGCTCGACCGGCAAGCCGAAGGGCGTGCTGCACACCACCGCCGGCTATCTCGTCTATGTCTCGATGACCCACCAATATGTCTTCGACTACCATGATGGCGATATCTACTGGTGCACCGCCGATGTCGGTTGGGTCACCGGCCACAGCTACATCGTCTATGGCCCGCTCGCCAACGGCGCCACCACGCTGATGTTCGAGGGCGTGCCGAATTACCCCTCGCAGTCGCGCTTCTGGGAAGTCATCGACAAGCACAAGGTCAACATCTTCTACACTGCGCCGACGGCACTGCGCGCGCTGATGGGCGCCGGCGACGAACCGGTGAAGAAGACCTCGCGCAAGTCGCTGCGCGTGCTGGGCTCAGTCGGCGAACCGATCAATCCGGAAGCCTGGGAGTGGTATTTCAACATCGTCGGCAACGGCAAGGTGCCGATCGTCGACACATGGTGGCAGACCGAGACCGGCGGCATCCTGATCACGCCGCTGCCCGGCGCCACCGACCTCAAGGCTGGTTCGGCGACGCGGCCCTTCTTCGGCATCAGGCCGCAGCTGGTCGACGGCGAAGGTAGGGTGCTGGAAGGGGCGGCCGACGGCAATCTCTGCATCGCCGATTCCTGGCCCGGCCAGATGCGCACCGTCTATGGCGATCATGACCGCTTCGTGCAGACCTATTTCTCCACCTACAAGGGCAAATACTTCACCGGTGACGGCTGTCGCCGCGACGCCGATGGCTATTACTGGATCACCGGCCGCGTCGACGACGTCATCAACGTTTCCGGCCACCGCATGGGAACGGCCGAGGTCGAATCGGCGCTCGTCAGCCATGAGAAGGTGTCGGAAGCAGCTGTCGTCGGCTATCCCCACGACATCAAGGGCCAGGGCATCTACAGCTACGTTACCTTGATGAAAGGCGTGGAGCCGAGCGAGGAACTGCGCAAGGAGCTCGTGGCCCATGTCCGCAAGGAGATCGGCGCCATCGCCTCGCCCGACAAGCTGCAGTTCGCACCCGGACTGCCGAAAACCCGCTCCGGCAAGATCATGCGCCGTATCCTGCGCAAGATCGCCGAGGACGATTTTTCCGCGCTCGGCGATACCTCGACACTGGCCGATCCGGCCGTGGTCGATGATCTGATCGCCAACCGCCAGAACAAGAAGGGCTGAGGGGATTTGATGGCTGCACTGGGCGCAGTCACGGAGCTCTGGCGTTACCCCGCAAGTTCGCTTGCCGGCGAACGCCAGGACGCCATTTCGGTCGGCCTTGAAACCATCGACGGCGACCGGCTGTTCGGCCTTGTCGATGTCTCGGACAATGAGATCGCGCGGCCCGACCGCGACGCCAAGTGGCACAAGGTGCCGCGCATCTGCACCCGGCTCACCAACGATCGCGAGCTGGAGATCGCCGTTCCCGACGGCGACTGGCTGGCAGTGCCGGGTGTGGAATGCGACCAAGCCATCTCGGCCTATCTCGGCTTCGCCGCCTCGATCCGGCCGTTCAGCCAGGACAACGCCCCCGGCTACACCGGCCCGCTCACCGCGGCGCGCTACCGCAAAGCGCCGATCCATCTCTTGACCACCGCATCGCTGGCGCGGCTAAAGGCGCTGCACCCCGAAGGCATTCCCAATCCGCGCCGCTTCCGCCCCAACATTGTCGTCGACATGGCGGCGGTCGAGAGCTCGTTTCCCGAGACCGAATGGATTGGCCGCAAGCTTGCCATCGGCGACCTGCTGGTGACCGTCTCGGAGCCGTGCCGCCGCTGCGGCTTCACCATCATCAGCCAGGACGGCTTCGACCACGATCCCGGCATCCTGCGCAATCTGGTCCGCCACAACGCCCATAATCTCGGCGTCTATTGCACTGTGGACAGGCCTGCCGGCGTCGAGATCGGCGCGCCGATGCGGTTCGTGTAGGCCTCTACCGCGAGGCAGCGAATCGCAGACCTTGGAAAGCGTGGGGTTCGGCCCCGAATCCTATCTCTACCGATACAGATCCGCCCGTGTCGGCGGCAGCCCGCTCAGGCCGCGTGCGCGTTTGGTGACGACGGTCTGAAAAATCTGCGCCGAGGCGCGCTCGAAGGTGATCGAGCAGCCGGTGAGATAAAGCAGCCACAGCCGTGCCTTGGCCTCGCCGACTTCGGCGACCGCCTCGTCGAAGCGAGCCTGTAGCCGCTGGGCCCACAGCCGGCAGGTGCGCGCATAGTGCTCGCGCAGATTCTCGACGTCGTAGACCAGGAAGCCATGCGCCTCCAGATTGCCCAGCGTCATGCCGATCGTGTCGAGTTCCCCGCCGGGGAAAATGTATTTGAGCAGCGCCTTGAACTCCGGCCCCTTGCGCAAGGTTTTCTTCAAGTCGCCCTTGCTTCGCCTGGTGATGGCGTGGTGCAGATAGATGCCGCCGGGCTTCAGCAAGCGATGGATGGTCTTGAAATAGCTGGCGTGGTTGGCGAGGCCGAGATGCTCGAACATGCCGATCGAGGATATCTTGTCGAAGGAGCCTTTGAGTTCCGCATAGGATTTGATCTCGATGGTGATGCGGTCCTGCAGCCCTTCGGCGCGGATGCGCTCGCGGGCGAGATCGGTCTGCGCCTGCGACAGCGACACGCCATGGCCGACGACGCCGTAATTTTTGGCCGCATGGATCAGCATGGCGCCCCAGCCGCAGCCGATGTCGAGCAGCTTTTCGCCCGATTTCAGCCTGAGCTTGCGGCAGATATGGTCGAGCTTGTCGGCCTGCGCCTGGTCGATGCCATCGGCGAAATCCTTGAAGTAGCCGCAGCTGTAGACCATGCGCTCGTCGAGGAAGAGCCGGTAAAAGGCATTCGAAATGTCGTAGTGATGCTGGATCGCCTCCTGGCTCGACCCGCTGACATAGGGGTTGCGACCCGACAGATCGGTGCGTGCACTCATCTGCTTGCGTGACAGGAGCACCGCCGGCAGGTCGCGCAGGATCGCCAGCTTCGGCAGCGACTTGAGCTTGGTCCTGAGCTTGCCTTGCGACGGCAGTGCGTAGAAATCGAAAATCGTCCCATTTTCGATGTCTATCGTCTTGGAGATCCACATCTCGATCAGCGTCGACAACGATGGCCGCTTCACCACCTGCCAGACGATGTCCTGGTCGTTGATGGTGAGCACGGGCCCGGTGGCGGGACCGATTCGCTCGCCGGTCCACAGCTTGACCGCAAAACCCGGCTTCAGCGTTTCGATCACCGTTCGCACGATGCGCGCGGCCTTCTCGGCTGCCTCCATGGCAATCCTCCCGAGTCCTGACAATCCACCTTGCATGGATTTTGCCCGCCCTCGCGGCTCTTCGCAACCCGGCGCAAAAGTCGGCTCGCCAGCTATTTCAAATCGGCATCTTGTTTTTTGCTGCAACGCACCCCATCATCTGTACGTGTTCAACAAATCGAAAGGAGGTGATCCGATGTCGAGTGATTTCGTTTTCCAGAACGTGGCCTCAGCGGATTGCACTTTCGGGAAGCAGTCTTCCCGTTAAGGCGCGATAAGCGCGGCGGGTGACCTCGGTCGCCGCCATTGGCCGCGCCACGGACGGAAACACGGAAGGCCGCCGGCTTCGTCAAGAAGCGGCGGCCTTTTCCATTTCCGGATTGTGTGTCGAAGCGGATCAGACATCCGGTCACGCCAGCATCCGCGCGCTGACGGTCTTGTCGACGCCGTGATAGGGCGGGTTGAACAGATTGCCTTCCTGCTCATAGGTCCAGACCTTGAACAGCGAGAGCTGATGCGGCCCGAAGCTGTGCAGCAGCGGCACGTCCGTGGCATCACGACCGCGCGCGATGACGACGCGGCCTATCCTCGGACGATTATGACGGGGGTCGAACGTATACCATTTGCCCTCGAGGAACACTTCCATCCAGGCTGAAAAATCCATCGGCGCCGGATCTGCCGGCACGCCGATGTCGCCGAGATAGCCGTTCACGTAGCGGGCCGGGATGTTCATGCAACGGCAGAGCGTGATCGCCAGATGGGCGAAGTCGCGGCATACGCCAACCTGCTCCTCATGCGCCTGGGCCGCGGTGCGCGTCGACCGCGCATAGCCATAGCCGAAGGACAGCCGGTTGTGGACATAGTCGACGATCGCCTGCACCCGCGCCCAGCCAGAGGGAACATGGCCGAAAAGCTGCCAGGCCAGACTGCTCAGATGATCGGTCTCGCAATAGCGGCTGCCGAGGAGGTAGCCGAGCACATCGTCCGGCAGTTCCGCCACCGGCACTTCCTTGGCCAGCGTGTTGACCGCGTCAGGCTCGCCGCTGTCCTCGACGGCTCCGTCATAGAGAATGCGGAAACTGCCGGCGGGTACGGTGAAGCGGCGGCAGGTATTGCCGAACAGATCGTGATAGACCTTGCTCGGCACTGAAGGCGACGTCAGCACGCGCGTCTGCCGTTTGATGTCGGCCTGACGATCCCTGTGGATATCAAGCAGCGAGATGACCGGCGTGGCGCCGACGCATTCAATGGCGATTTCGTAGCCGAGCCGGATCAGCACAATGATTGCCCCTTCGATCCCGTGGAAAACAGTATGCTCAAAACGCCAGAGGCGGGACCATGGTTCCCTGGAACTATCGAAAAGGCTCTCGCGCGGCTTCCCAGGCAGGCGTGGCGACGTTACGGTCGCACGACATGTTTCGACCCTCCCGAAACGATCCCTAACCCCATGGAAAATCGGATGTTTGCAGGCAGAAAATTCGCCGCGTTCCTGTTCGATATGGATGGCACGGTGCTCAATTCGATCGCCTCGGCCGAGCGCGTCTGGGCGGCGTGGGCGCTTAAGCACGGTCTCGACGTCGAAGCCTTCCTGCCGACGATCCATGGCGTGCGGGCGGTCGAGACCATCACCAGGCTGGCGCTTCCCGGCGTCGACCCTGTTCATGAGGCGTTTGTGCTTTTGCAGGCCGAGTCGGACGATGTCGAAGGCGTGCTGCCGATCGCCGGCGCCGTGCCGTTCCTCAACGCTTTGCCGCCAGAGCGCTGGGCGATCGTCACCTCGGCGCCGCGCCCGTTGGCGCTGCTGCGCATGCGGGCCGCCGGCATCCCGGTTCCCGCCTTGGTGGTCGCGGCCGAGGATGTGTCTCACGGCAAACCGGCGCCAGACTGTTTCCTGCTGGCGGCAAAACGGCTCGGCGTCGACATCGGCGATTGCCTGGTCTTCGAGGATGCGCCGGCCGGCATCGCCGCCGCGGAAGCAGCGGGAGCGTCGGTGATGGTGATCAGCGCCACTCACCAACATCCAATGACGACTCAGCACAACTCGATTGGTGGCTATGAAACCGTCTCCATCGCCATCGATGACAGCGGCTGGATGACGCTGGGGGCACAGCGCAGCGCGGCCTGAGAACTGGAGAACTGGAGAACTGGAGAACTGGAGAACTGGAGAACTGGAGAACTGGAGAACTGGAGAACTGGAGAACTGGAGAACTGGAGAACGGCTGTGCGCCTTTTTCTTCAACGCTTCAGTTCACCAGTTCCCCAGTTCTTCCGTTCCTGAACCCCTAGAAATCGCTAGCCAGTCCCTTCACTTCCCAGTCGCCGTAGCGGCCGGGTTCCTTGCCGCCGCGGCCGCCGATTTCCTTCGGCAACGCAGCTTCCTTCTGGCGATACGCTTCACGGCGCGCCTCGGCTTCAGCCAGCGCTCGGCTGGCCGCCGGCGTCAGGTCCTTCTCCCGGTCGGCATCAGCTTTGCTGGGTTGGTCGGTCATGCGATAGTCCGGGCGGATTGAAACCAAGGGCGGCGTTTCCCATCATATAGCCATGAGTTCACCCCGATCGACCTTTTTTTGCCACGGCCGCACAGGGAGCAGATGATGAGCACGCTACGCACCACCATGCTTCTGGCCGCGATGACGGCGCTGTTCATGGGCGTCGGTTTTCTGATCGGCGGCACCGGCGGCATGATGATCGCCTTCCTGGTCGCCGCGGGCACCAATCTGTTCAGCTACTGGAATGCCGACAAGATGGTGCTGTCGATGAACCACGCCGTCGAGGTCGATGCCAGGAACGCGCCCGAATTCCACGCCATCGTCGAGGCGTTGGCCAAGCAGGCCGGCCTGCCGATGCCCAAGACCTATCTGATCGACAATCCGCAGCCGAACGCCTTCGCCACCGGCCGCAATCCCGAGAACGCCGCGGTCGCGGCCTCGACCGGGCTGCTGGAGCGCCTGTCGCATGAGGAGGTGGCGGCAGTCATGGCGCATGAGCTGGCCCACATCCAGCATCGAGACACGCTGACCATGACCATTGTCGCGACACTCGCCGGCGCCATCTCGATGCTCGGCAATTTCGCCTTCTTCTTCGGCGGCAGCCGCGACAACAACAACCCGTTCGGCTTTGTCGGCGTGCTGGTGGCGATGCTGGTCGCGCCCTTCGCCGCCATGATCGTGCAGATGGCGGTCAGCCGCACCCGCGAATACGAGGCCGACCGGCGCGGCGCCGAAATCGTTGGAAATCCGCTTTGGCTGGCATCAGCGCTTGACAAGATCGCCCGCGGCGCCGAACGCATCCGCAACCCGGATGCCGAACGCAATCCCGCGACCGCGCATCTCTTCATCATCAATCCTCTTCACGGCGAGCGAATGGACAGCCTGTTTTCGACCCACCCGAACACCGACAACCGCATCGCCGCGCTGCAGGCGATGGCGCGCGACATGGCAGGCCGCCAGCCGGCGCCGCGCCAGGCGCCGACGCCAGAGCCGATCGAAGAATTGCCGGCCGATGCCGAGCAAGGTCCGTGGGGTAAGGCAGCACGCCCCACGCAGCCGACCAAACCGGCCAAGCCGAAAGCCAATCCGTGGGGCCGCAATCCGACCGGACCCAAAGGTCCGTGGTCGTGAGCGGCGCCAGATCCCGGCCCGCACATTCAGGCGATCGCGAAAACAGCTCGGACGAATTCGTCGCCGGCCTCGCCGCGCGCAAGGCCGCGGCGCGGCTGCTGGCCGCCGTTATCGACGCCAAAACGCCGCTCGACGGGCTGACGGACCACGAGAACGGCCACCCGCAATACAAGGTGCTCGACCTGCGCGACCGCGGCCTGGTGCGCGCCATACTGGTGACCGCGCTGCGCTACCGCATGACCATTGCCGGGCTCCTCGCCCGCCGCCTTGAAAAGCCGCTGCCGCCCAACGCCACAGCGCTGTCGCAAATCCTGCATGTTGCGGCGGCGCAGATCCTGTTCCTCGACATCCCCGACAGCGCCGCCGTCGATTTGGCTGTGACCCACGCCAAGTCGGACCCACGCACGCAGCGCTTTTCCGGCCTCGTCAACGGCGTGCTGCGCACTTTGGTGCGCGCCAAGGAAACCGAACTGCCGGCAGCTCTTGCCGCCACCGATGAGGCGCCAAAATGGTTCTCCGATCGCCTGAAAGCTGCCTATGGCCCTGAGATGACCAGACAGATCCTGGCGGCGCATCGCGTTGAGGCGCCGGTGGATTTCACGGTCAAGGCCGATCCCGAACTGTGGGCCGAAAAGCTCGGCGGCATCGTGCTGCCGACCGGCACGGTGCGAGTGGAAAAGCTCAGCGCCTCCGTCACCGAACTGCCGGGCTTCAGCGAAGGCGCATGGTGGGTCCAGGACGCCGCCGCCAGTTTTCCGGCGCGGCTGTTCGGCGATGTCAAAGGATTACGCGTCGCCGACCTCTGCGCCGCCCCCGGCGGCAAGACCGCTCAGCTTATCCTTGCCGGCGCCAAAGTCACCGCCGTGGACACCTCGAAGAACCGGCTGGCGCGGCTGACGCAGAACCTCGAACGGCTCGCGCTGTCCGCCGAGATCGTGCAGGCCGATCTGCTGAAATACCAGCCGGCGGAGCTTTTCGACGCCGTCCTGCTCGACGCGCCCTGCTCTTCCACAGGCACGGTTCGGCGCCACCCCGACGTGCCATGGACCAAGACGGCAGCCGACGTCGAAAAGCTAGCCGATCTGCAAGCAAAGCTGCTCGCCCGCGCCGTCACTTTGGTCAAACCGGGCGGCCGGATTGTTTTTTCCAACTGTTCGCTGGACCCGATCGAAGGCGAGGATCTGTATCGCGCCTTTCTGGCCGGCAACAAGACCGTCGCCGACGATCCGCTGCAGCCCGGCGAAATCGCCGGCATCGACGCCTTCCTGACCCCGCAAGGCACGCTGCGCACCACACCCGCCGATCTTGACCGTGGTTCGCCAGGGGTTTCCGGCCTGGACGGCTTCTTTGCCGCCCGCATGCGATGTCTGGCCTGACTCCGACGCGACGACATGCCTAAAGCATGTCGTCCAAGGACCAGTGCTTCCCCCACCTTGCATCGATCTCATCATCGACATTCTGGTAGCGGATATCGGTGGAGAGCCGGATACGCCCCTCCGCGCTCTGGTTGGTTGTCGAGGCGTGGATCATATAGGGCGAGTGGAGGACGACATCGCCGGCCTCGAAATCCGCGATCAGCCAGCGTGTATCGAACCGCTCCGCCATGTCGGGCAGGTCCTTCGACACCCAGCCGCCCTCGCTCATGTTCCGGTTGTAGGCGCTGATGCGCTCCTGCGGGCTCAGCCCGGCATTGTCCCTGGCGAACCGGGCCTCCATGTCGAGGCCGATGGCGTGCGATCCCTCGAGATAGATCAGGCCGCCCATGTCGACGGGAACGTCGCCGATCGGGATCCAGGCAGTGACGATGCGGCTGGTGCCGCCGCGCAGATAGACGAGGTCGTAATGCGCCGGCGTCGCCACAGTGGTGCCCGGTTGGGTGAAACGCATGATCTTGCGCTTGTGCAAATAGGACAGCCCGCCGACGAACGCATCCATCAGCCGGGCCATCAGGGGCTGTGCGCAGAACCCTTCATAGGCGGTGGAGCGAACCAGCGCCATCAACCGGCGATCGGCGAACTGACGGTCGAACGTGCCGGCCGCCGCCAGGCCAAGCGCGGGATCGGACCCGGGCTGCAGCAAGCCGGTGTCGGCCAGATACGAAAACACCCAGCCGCGAAAATCGATGACGTCGCGGCGCGGCAGCATACCTTTCAGCCAGACATAGCCTTGCTCGGCAAGGAGGCCTCGAATGGCATCGATGCCGATCCCGGCGTCGGTTGGCACGAGATGACCCAACCGGTTCGGCGCCATCGATAATGTCTTGCCGTTGGCGTTCAGATCGATTGACGCAACAGGACTCCGTCGTTGCATGCCACCTGTTGAGCTTGACATTTCAGCCACCTGCGATTTTCCATCCTTAGCTGGAAATGCCATACTGTTTGCACACTCGCCCATGGACAGAACGAAGCCATGGACTTTTCGCTCATGAACGATCTCCCTTACGCACTCTACAGATCCGCACCGGCCGCGGCCGGCGGCCTGTCGGTTACAGGGATTGGTCGGCATCGCGTCACGCAGGCGATCCAAGCGCGCAAATTGCCTGAATTCGCCGTGGTGCTGATTGAGAACGGTCAAGGCTGGCTTGAAACCAGGACTGCCGGCATGCAGACGATCCAAGCGCCGGCCCTGTTCTGGCTGCTTGCCGGGAGGATGCATTCCTACGGGCCGGACGCATCGGGCTGGCTCGAACGCTGGGCGCTCTTCGACGGGGCCTTGATACGCGATTTCACCCGGCTGCGGCTGATCGCCGAGGACGCCCCTGTCGTCCCCTTGCGCGACCTCGGCAAAATGCAGCGGCTGTTCGACAGGCTGCATAGTGAGCTGTCGCTCGATACGATGCTGAGCCAGGCAGAAGCCGCCGCCACGATGCATCGCATCGTCGTGCGTGCTGCCCGCCAGGCAATGGATTGGAACAACCGTCAACGAAACCCCAGCCTCCAGGATGCCGCCGACATGCAGCCCATCGTCGACGAATTGCGCCGCTGCGCGTGCGACCCGGTCGATCTCGATGCCTTCGCCGCGAAATTCTCGATGTCGCCGGCAACCTTGCGGCGCAGATTTGCGCGGGCAGCCGGCATGTCGCCCAAGGCCTTCCAACTGCGCACGAGGCTCGACCGCGCCAAACAGATGCTGGCCGCCTCCGATTCGCCCATCGAGTCCATTGCGGCCGCCGTCGGCATCCACGACGCCTTCTATTTCTCCCGTCTGTTTCGCGACCGCGAAAACTGTTCGCCCAGCGAATTTCGGTCTCGCCACAACCGCAAGTGAGTGCCGGATTGCCGGGCTTAAGCCCGCGAAGCGCTTGACTTTTTTCGGGGTGGGTCGGTGGCCGGCAGCGTGAGGCGCTTCACGTCGGCGGAATTCGACTTCGCATAAGTTCTTGAATCATATAAGCTTGTGCTGGGGTACCGGAACATGATGCCGAAACCTGCGACGCGGTTTTCGGACGACAGCATGCTCTAGCTCCAGGCGACGAGGAGGGGTTTTGGCACTGGCTGCCGGCAGCACGACACGTCTGTGGACGCTTGTCGCTAAGGAGTTTTGGCGCAAGACGCGCCGGCGCCTTCGCGCAGGGCCAGTCTATCGCTGGCGCTATTCCGGGCGCACGCCCGAACGCGTCCTGATCGCACCGCCCGACCTCAGGCTCGCCGATCCGCAGATCGCGCTCGAGATTTATTATGGCCGCTATCCGCTGTCGGGACATCTGGTCGAGACCGGCGGCAAATCACCATTCCAGATCGACGTCGCCAACCGCGGCTGGGTGAAGACGCTGCACGGTTTCCGTTGGCTGCGCCATATGCGCGCCGCCGGCACCGAGCTGGCCGCCGCCAATGCACGCGCGCTTGTCTCCGACTGGATCGCCATGCATGGCAACCAGATTTCCGGCATAGCCTGGGAGCCCGGCACCACCGCCAAGCGAGTCATTGCCTGGTTGCAACACTCCTCGGTTGTCCTACAAGGGGCCGAATTTCCGTTCTATCGCGCCTTCCTGAAATCGCTCGCCGTGCAGATCCGCTATCTCCGCTCGATGGCGCGCGAGATGCCGGACGGCAAGGACAGGCTGCGCGCTCGTATCGCGCTTGCCTTCGCCGCGCTGTCGCTGCCGGCGCCGGCCTCGGCACTGCGCGGCGCCACCCGCAGCCTGGCGGAAGAACTCGACCGCCAGATCCTTCCCGATGGCGGCCATATTTCGCGCAACCCGATGGCGGTGCTCGAATTGCTCGCCGATCTCCTGCCGCTGCGTCAGACCTATGCCAATCAGGCCGAAACGCCACCGGCCGCCCTGATGGGCGCCATCGACCGCATGCTGCCGGCGCTGCGCTTCTTCCGCCATCAGGATGGCAGCCTCGCCCGCTTCAACGGCATGGGCGCCACCATCCACGACCGTATAGCCACCATCTTGCGCCACGACGACACCGCCGGCGCGCCGCTGCTGCACGCGCCGCATTCCGGCTATGAGCGCCTGTCGATGGGCGGCGTGACGGTGATTGCCGATACCGGCCCGTCGCCGGCCGTCGATGTGTCCAACGCCGCGCATGCCGGGTGCCTGGCCTTCGAACTCTCGTCCGGTCGCCAGCATTATATCGTCAATGCCGGCATCGACACCTATGGCGCCGCCGAGTTCCGGCCGCTGGCCCGTGCCACCGCGGCGCATTCGACCGCCACCATCAACGACACCTCGTCGGCGCGGTTTTCCCATTCGCTGCGCGTCAACGACCTGCTCGGCTCACCCTTGCTCGGCGGCCCGCAGCATGTGCCTTGCAAGCGCATCGACCAGAAGGGCACGCAAGGCTTCATCGCCCGCCATGACGGCTATATGCAGCGCTTTGGCTTCCTGCATGAGCGCGAGCTGAAACTGTCGAGCGAGGCCAATGTGCTCGCCGGCAGGGATCGCTTCCTCCGCCCGGGCGGTGCGGCGATCCGCAACAATGGCCGCGACTTCGTCGTGGTGCGCTTCCACATCCACCCTGATATCAACCTTTTGCAGGACGAGCATGACCGCCTGGTGCTGACCGCCGACCAGGCCGACACCTGGGTGTTCACCTGCACCGAAGTGGTGCCGGAGGTCGAGGAATCGATCTATTTCGCCGGCCTTGGCGGCCCGCGCCGCAGCCGCCAGATCGTGCTCGCCTTCAAGGCCTCGGAGATCGCCGAGGTGCATTGGCAGCTGACACGCACCGGCATCGCCGGCTATCCCGAGAACAGCTGAGCGTCGTTGCCGGGCTTGATCAAGCTTCCGGCTTGATTTCCTGACCTCATGTGCTACGGCCCGGCAACGCTCTCCAATCAGCCCTGAAAGGCCGCCAGCCCATGGCCGTCGCCGCCAAGAACATTCCGGCACCCGACCTCGTTCCGGTCCGCCGCGCCCTGCTTTCGGTCTTCGACAAGACCGGCCTGATCGACTTCGCCAAAGGGCTGGTCGCGGCCGGCGTCGAGCTGGTGTCGACCGGAGGCACGGCAAAGGCGATCGCCGAAGCTGGCCTTGCCGTGCGCGACGTTTCCGAACTGACCGGCTTTCCCGAGATCATGGACGGCCGCGTCAAGACGCTGCACCCGTCGGTGCACGGCGCGCTGCTCGGCGTGCGCGACGATCCCGAACACGCCAAGGCGATGCACGATCACGGTATCGAGCCGATCGATCTGCTCGTCTCCAATCTCTACCCGTTCGAGGAGGTCCGCCGCTCCGGCGCCAACTATGCCGCTGTTGTCGAGAACATCGACATTGGCGGCCCGGCGATGATCCGCGCCTCGGCCAAGAACCACGCCTATGTCGCCATCGTCACCGATCCCGGCGATTATGCCTCGGTGCTGAACGCGCTGGAGATGAACATCGGCTCGCTGTCGCTGGATTTCCGCCAGAAGCTGGCGGCCAAGGCCTTTGCCCGCACCGCCAGCTACGACGCGGCGATCTCCGGCTGGTTCGCCGAAACGCTTGAGATCGAGCACCCGACCTGGCGCGCCTTCGGCGGCAGGCTGGAAAGCGTCATGCGCTATGGCGAGAACCCGCATCAGAGCGCCGGCTTCTATGTCAATGGCGACAAGCGGCCGGGGGTCGCCACGGCTCGCCAGTTGCAGGGCAAGCAGCTGTCCTACAACAACATCAACGACACCGATGCCGCCTTCGAGCTGGTCGGCGAGTTCGACCCCAACCGCTGCGCCGCCGTTGCCATCATCAAGCACGCCAACCCGTGCGGCGTCGCCGAGGACGCTTCGCTGGCTGCTGCCTATGCGAGAGCGCTGGCCTGCGACCCGGTTTCGGCCTTTGGCGGTATCGTTGCCATGAACCGCATCCTCGATACCGAAGCGGCTCAGGAGATCGTAAAAACCTTCACCGAGGTGATCATTGCGCCGGACGCGTCGGAGGACGCTGTCCGCATCATCGCCGCCAAAAAGAATTTGCGACTGCTGGTCACCGGCGGTCTGCCCGATCCGCACGCCGGCGGCATCACTGTGAAATCCGTCGCTGGCGGCATGCTCGTCCAGGGCCGCGACAACGCGGTGGTCGACGATCTCGAGCTCAAGGTGGTGACCAGGCGCGCGCCGACGGCGGCCGAGATGGCCGACCTCAAATTCGCTTTCCGCATCGCCAAGCACGTCAAGTCGAACGCCATCGTTTACGCCAAGGACGGCGCCACGGTTGGCATCGGCGCCGGCCAGATGAGCCGCGTCGATTCCTCGCGCATCGCCGCCCGCAAGGCGCTCGACGCGGCGGAAGCAGCTGGCCTCGCGGAGCCGTTGACCAAGGGCTCGGTGGTCGCCTCCGACGCTTTCTTCCCTTTCGCCGACGGGCTGATCTCAGCCATCGAAGCCGGCGCCACTGCCGTCATCCAGCCCGGTGGTTCAATGCGCGACGAAGACGTCATCGCCGCTGCCGACGCGCATGGCATCGCCATGGTGTTTACCGGCGTGAGGCATTTCAGGCATTGAGCGCCTCTGCCTTTTCCCACAAGGGGAGAAGGAAAAGTGCGGCGCTATTCCACCGGCTGATCCGCCGGGTACGGCGTCCAGATCAATATCGCGATCCCCACGCCCAGGAACAGCACGATGGCCGCCATGCCGAGCCGCGCCGAGCCGCTGGCGAGCGTGATCGACGCCACCATGAACGGCGCCAGGAAACTCGTCGCCCTTCCGGCCAGCGCATAGATGCCGAAATAGCGGCCGGATTCGGCTGCGGTCACGCTGCGCGCCATGTAGGAGCGTGACGACGCCTGCACCGGTCCGAACGCCAGCCCGATCAGCAGGCCATAGAAAACGTAGGCCTTTTCCGCCGCCGTGCCGAACAGGCCGCCACTATCGGCTCCCGGCATCATCCAGGCGCCGAACAACGTGTAGCCTGGCCCGGTCGAAACGATGCCGATGGTGGCGATGCTGAGCAGGGCGAGCGAAATCATCACGATGGTCTTGGAGCCAAGCGCGGTGTCCAGCCATGCGGCAACCAGGCAGCCGACGATGGCGACGACGTTGAGGATGATGCCGAACATGCCGATCTCGGTGATCGACCAGTGGAACATCGCTGCCGCAAAGGTGCCGCCCAAAGCGAGCAGCGCATTGACGCCGTCCTGATAAATCATGCGGGCGACAAGGAAGCGGAAGATGCCTTTGCGCCGGCGCACTTCAGTCAGCGTCGACTTCAGTTCCGACAGCCCCTCGTGCACCGCCGGCCCGATCGGAATGCCTTTGATGGCGTCCGGCGTAAAGAAGAACATCGGCAGGATGAACAGGAAATACCAGCCAGCCGACAGCGGCCCGGTGGCGCGCGCGTCCTCGCCGAGTTTCGGGTCGAGCCCAAAGAGCGGGTCGACCCCGATGATCGTCTTGCCGGTCTCCGGCGAAGCCGCCAGACAAGCGACGACAAAGATCAGCGCGATCATGCCGCCGAGATAACCAAGGCCCCAGGCAATGTTGGAGACGTGGCCGATCTCGCTCTTCGGCACCAGGCGCGGCATCATCGAATCATTGAACACGGTCGAGAATTCCGCCGCGACCGAAGCGAGAGAAAAGAACAGCACCACCAGGAAAAGATTCGAGCCGGGAGCGGCAAACCATAGCAGGCAAAGGCTGATGATTTTGATCGAGGCGAAGAACGCAATCCACGGCTTGCGCGGCCCGGTCTGGTCGGCAATCGAGCCGAGGATGGGCGACAAAACGGCAATGACCAGGCCCGCAACAGCGATGCCGTAGCCCCAGGCCGCCTGGCCTGAGACCGGATCGCTCGCCATGCGCGAGACGAAATAAGGGCCGAAGATGAAGGTGGTGACGACGGTGAAAAACGGCTGCGCCGCCCAGTCGAAGAACATCCACCCCCAGATGCCGCGTCCCGATGCCCGCTGCACTGCATCTACCGCCGCCATGATGATTCCCCCGGACACCGCGCTTGTCGGACGCCATGTCTGCATGTTTCGAATGCTCATGCAAACCGCCAAAGATTCGCGCTGCCCCTCACCTGGATGTCGCCGCTGTCTACCTGCATAGAGACGCGAAGAAAGGCGCCGCGCCCCTACCTCCCCCTTGTGGCGAGGTCGGACCGAAGGTCCGGGTGGGGGTCGGTGCCGCACCCCACCCCGCTGCTTCGCAGCGACCCTCCCCACAAGGGGGAGGGTAAAGTCCCGAGCCTCACATCCCCGTCAGATCGCTCATCAGCCCCGAAGCCACCGACAGCCTGGACACGGTGATATCCCCGCCTTCGGTCAGCGCTTGCAGCCGCTCGCGAATGCGCGCCACGCGCTCGCCGCCGGCTTCCAGCCAGGCCGCCACAGGATCCGCCGTCCCGGTATGGCTGGCGAGAGCCGCCACCGCGATGCCGCGCCGCGCCGCGCCGATCGTGTCGGTGGCGCGCGACAGCGCCAGCTGGTCGTAATAGTCCGACGGCGTGATAGAACGCGCCGCCTCTTCGACGCGCGGAATGCGGAAGGCATCGCTGACGGCGAAGAACGCCTTGGCCGAGGCGACGACGTCGGCATTGGCCGTGCGCGCCGTCAGTGCGATGTCGGGGATCAGTCCCGCCACATCGGCCATTGCCAGCTGCCCGGCGAGCTTTTCCGGGGCGCCGGCCTTGAAGAGGCCGTGCCGCCGCTCCTCGACCCGCTCGCGCGAGAAGGCCGGTAGCAGCGAGAGCAGCTTCGGCTCCAGCGCCATGCGCGCCTCTTGCAGTTCGGCAATGCGCTGGCCGAGCGCTGCGGTGCCGGCATCGTTCTTCAGGTACCAGCCGCTGGTCACGAAGATAAGCCGGCTGACGGACTGGTAGAGATCGAGCTGCGCCTGGCCGTCGATGTGGCTGTCCAGCGCATCGATCTCCCGATAGAGCGCCGGCAGGGCGAAGCCGTCGCGCACCACGGCGAAGGTGCGCACCACGTCGGCCGCGCTGCGCCCCGTGGCTTCCTGCAGCCGGTTGACGAATGACGGTCCGCCGCGATTGACGAGATCGTTGGCGACGACGCGGGCGATGATTTCGCGGCGCAGCCGGTGGCCATGGATCTCGGCCGCGTATTTCTTCGCCATCCGATCGGGGAAATAGCCCATCAGGTCGCGGTCGAAATGCGCGTCGTCCGGCACGTCGCTGGCGACGATGTCGGAAAACAGCACGATCTTGGCATAGGCGAGCAGCACGCCAAGCTCCGCCCGGGTCAGCGGCTCGCCACGCGCCTCGCGCTCGGCAAGGGCGGCCGGCGACGGCAGCGTCTCGACAGCGCGGTCGAGCAGGCCCCGAGCCTCCAGCGCCGCCATGAACCGGCTCTGGTGCGCGATGTCGGCAAGGCCGCGCTTGCGGGCGATGGAGAGCGCCAGCGTCTGTTCGTAATTGTTGGACAGCACGAGGCCGGCGACCTCGTCGGTCATCTCGGCCAGCAGCTTGTTGCGCGCCGGCCGGGTCAGCGACCCCTTGCGCATGGCGGACGCCAGCGCGATCTTGATGTTGACCTCGACGTCGGAGCAGTTGACGCCGCCGGAATTGTCGATGGCATCGGAGTTGCAGCGACCGCCATTCATGCCGAATTCGATGCGGGCACGCTGCGTGACGCCGAGATTGGCGCCCTCACCGATCACTTTGGCCCGCACATCGAGCGCGGTGATGCGGATGGCGTCATTGGCGCGGTCGCCGACTTCGGCATTGGTTTCGCCCGAGGCCCGTAAATACGTGCCGATGCCGCCGAACCACAACAGATCGACATTCGCCTTGAGGATGGCGGTCATGATCTCGGCCGGTGTCGCGGTGGTCTTGGCGAGGCCAATCGCCGCCGCCGCTGCCGCAGGCAGCGTGATCGACTTCTGGCTGCGCGAGACGATGACGCCGCCTTCCGACAGCTTGGTCTTGTCATAGTCCTGCCAGGACGAACGCGGCAGCGCGAACATGCGCTCGCGCTCGGCCATCGACGCCACTCTGTCTGGATCGGGATCGATGAAGATGTCGCGATGGTCGAAGGCGGCGATCAGCCTGGTCTGCGGCGACAGCAGCATGCCGTTGCCGAACACGTCGCCCGACATGTCGCCGACGCCGACGACGGTGAAGGGGGTGGTCTGGATGTCGCGGTTGATCTCGCGGAAATGCCGCTTGACCGCTTCCCAGGCGCCCTTGGCGGTGATGCCCATCTTCTTGTGGTCGTAACCGGCCGAGCCGCCGCTGGCGAAGGCGTCGTCGAGCCAGAAGCCGTGGCTTTCGCTGATGGCGTTGGCGGTGTCGGAAAAGGTCGCCGTGCCCTTGTCGGCGGCGACGACGAAATAGGGATCGTCGGGGTCGCGCCTGACAACGCCGGCCGGCGGGATGACACCGTCCAGCCCGATATTGTCGGTAATCGACAACAGGCTGGAAACGAAATTCTTGTAGGCCGAGGTGCCGGCCTCGAAGATGGCGTCGCGGCCGGCGCTCATCGGCAGCTTCTTCGGATAGAAGCCGCCCTTGGCGCCGACCGGCACGATGACGGCGTTCTTGACCTGCTGCGCCTTGACCAGGCCGAGCACCTCGGTGCGGTAATCCTGGGCGCGGTCCGACCAGCGCAGGCCGCCGCGCGCAACCGGGCCGAAGCGCAGATGCACGCCTTCGACCTCGGAACCATAGACGAAGATCTCGCGCCACGGCCGCGGCGCTGGCAATCCTTCGACCGCCTGCGAGTCCAGCTTGATCGCCAGCGACTGGCCCCGCGCCTTCGTTCCCGCAACGAAATGGTTGGTGCGCAACGAGGCTTCGATCAGGTTGAGATAGCGGCGGATGATCGTGTCGTCATCAATGTTAGGGACTTCCTCCAGCGCGTCCTTGATCTTGGCCTTGAGGTGCTTGGCGGCGATCACGCCTTCCGTCTCGGCGGTCGGGCCGAGACGAGCGACGAACAGCGCATGCAGGCCGCGCGCAATGTCGGGATAGCGGTTGAGCGCGGCCGCGATGAAATCCTGGCTCTGCGGGATACCGGCTTGCTGCAGGTAGCGGCCATAGGCGCGCAGAATGCTGACTTCGCCCGACCACAGGCCGGCGGTCTGGGCAAGCCCGTTATAGCTGTCATTGTCGATGTCGCCGCGCCAGACCGACAGGAACGCGTCCTCGAACAGCGCGCCGCCATCGCTGAGGTCGATCGGCTTGCCGTAGCTGTTCTCCAGTTCCATGTCGTGGACGAAGACGGTGTCGCCGCCGTCCTCGCCAACTTCGAAGGTGCGCTCGCTGATGACGCGGAAGCCGATGTTTTCCAGCACCGGCACGCGACGCGACAGCGCTACCGGGCTGCCGTGGTGGTAGATCTTCAGCGCTGCCTGATGCGGTTTCTGCTCGGCATGGCGGTAATAGTCGATGGCGATCGGGTTGGCGGTGCTGATGCCGGCGATGCGCCCCGCATCCTTCAGCGCGACGGCCGCGCTGAAGGAATCGCGATAGCTCTCAGGCAGACGCGCGGCGATCGCCTTCAGCGATGGATCGCCGCCGACGGCTTCCGCGGCTTCGGCCAGCGCGTCGTCCCAGGTTCGCACGATGTCGCGGATCGCCGCTTCGATCACCGCCTGCTCGACCTTCGGCGTCTTGCCGCCGGAGCGGCCGATGATGAAATGCACACGCGCCAGCCCGCCCTCGGGGAAAGCCGGATAGTAAGCCGACAAACGGCCCTCGAAGACGGTCTTGAGATAGGTGCCGATCTTCTCGCGCACGACGCTGTCATAGCGGTCGCGCGGCACGAAGACGAGGATCGAGACGAAGCGGTCGAACTGGTCGGCGCGCACCAGCGCCCGCACCCGCGGCCGCTCGACCAGGCCGAGAATGGCCGCGGCGTGCTTCTTCAGGATCGGCACCGGCACCTGGAACAGTTCGTCGCGCGGATAGCTCTCCAGAACGTTGATCAGTGCCTTGCCGGAATGGTCGTGCCGGTCAAAGCCGGACTTGGCGATGATGGTCTCGGCCTTTGACCTCAGATACGGGATTTTCATCACCGAGCGCGTGTAGGCAGTCGAGGTGAACAGGCCGACCATGCGCAACTCGCCGGCAAGCGTGCCCTTGGCGGTGTAGGTTTTGACGCCGATATAATCGAGATAAATGCGGCGGTGCACCAGCGACTTGGCGTTGGCCTTGGTGACGATCAGCGGCTCCGGCCCATGCAGGAAGGCGCGGATTTCGGGCGTCGTCGTCACCGCCTCGGTGCCGCGCCGGAGCACCAGCACATCCGGGTCGGCGAGGATGCCGAGACCGGGTTTGTCGGCGCGCTCTAGATTGCCGCTCTCCGCGCCACCGGAATATTTGAACTCGCGCATGCCAAGGAAAGTGAAATTGTCGTCGCGCAGCCATTCAAGGAAGGCGATGGCCTCGGCAACGCTCTTCTTGTCGAGCGGCACGGCGGAATAGCGGAATTCGGAAATCGCCTGGTCGAGACGGGCGAGCATCGGCTTCCAGTCGCTGACGGCGGCGCGCACCTGGTTGAGCATCTTGCGCAGGCGGTCGGCCAGCGCGTCGGCCTGCTCCGCCGTCAGGCGCGGAATATGGACATGGACGACGCTCAGCCGGTCGTGATTGCCATCGTCCTTGAGGGCGCTGCCGTCGCCGAGGATCTCGTCGACGCCGGCCTTGCCGTGACGCACGACGATGACCGGATGGGTGACCAAAGTCGGTTCGCCGGCAGTTTCTGTGATCTCGCCGAGGATCGAATCGAACAGGAACGGCATGTTGTCGTTGACGACGGTGATGATCGTCATCGGGCGGCCCTCGCGGGAGACGCCCGACCCGGCATCGACGGCGACGACACTTTGGCCCTTCTTGTGGGCGGCGACCGCACGTCCTGCCAGGTCGGCGGCGCGCTCCAGGTCGGCGGCGTCATAGGCGGCAATGTCTTCGGCCGGCGCGCGGGCCAGCAGATAGTCGGCGAGCCTGGCCGGCTTCCCGTCGGGTTTCACCCCGGCAGTGGCTGTTTTCTTCGGCTTAGCTGCGGATTTCACGCTCGCCATGTTGTCCTCCCGTCACATGCTTTTACGACTATGGTAGCAGATGACCGCTGTTTGGCGACAAAGGTTTGACGGCTCGATAAGAATTACAGGAATTCGACGGTCAGGCGGCGGTGAACCAGGAGGAGACCCCATGTCCGGCAAAATCAGCGCACTTGACCTCGGTATCGCGGAGCTGAGCGAGGCGACAAAAGCCTATTTCGCCAAATGCGAGGAAAAGCTCGGCCTGGTTCCCAACGTGCTTCTTGCCTATGCCTTCGACGAGAAGAAGCTGCGCGCCTTTACCGACACCTACAATGATCTGATGCTGAGTGAATCCGGCCTGTCGAAGCTGGAGCGGGAGATGATCGCGGTCGTCGTCTCCTCGATCAACCATTGCTATTATTGCCTGACCGCGCATGGCGCGGCGGTGCGCCAGCTCTCCGGCGATCCGGCTCTCGGCGAGATGATGGTGATGAACTTCCGCGCTGCCAATCTTTCACCGAAACAGACGGCGATGCTCGAATTCGCCGTCAAGCTGACGGAACAGCCGGCAAAGATCGTCGAGGCGGACAGGGAAGCACTGCGCAACTCCGGCTTCACCAACCGCGACATCTGGGACATCGCCTCGACCGCCGCCTTCTTCAACATGTCGAACCGCGTGGCGGCGGCCATCGACATGCAGCCGAACGACGAATACCACGCCATGGCGAGGTGACCAATGACGATAGATACGTCAGGCAAGTGGTGGGTTGGCAGCGAGCCCACTGACATCGGAGAATACTTGGAAGCCTATGGCGCCGACAACGCCGAGGTTCATGACTTCAGGCTCGCCCGCTGCAAGTGCGGTTCCATCTCGTTTCTCCTCGATGCCGACGATGACGAGGGTGTGGCGCGACGAACGTGCACGGTCTGCGGATCCGAGCATCTTATCTGCGACAGTGCGGAATTTTGGGACGAAGCCCAGCCGGAACGATGGGCGTGCACCGAGTGCGGCTCCGAAGCTGCAAACATCGGCGTCGGGTTTTCCATCTACCCGGAACGTGACGGCGTTCGCTGGCTGTATGTTGGCGTACGATGCGCGGCCTGTGGCGTTTTGGGATGCTTCGCCGGCTGGAAAGTTGGCACGTCTGATAGCATGGATCTATTGGACAAAGTCTAGCTTTGAGGTTCCCATAGAAAGGCGGTCAGGATCGCGCCGCGATGGCCCCGGCAGCGCCGGCCATCGTCGTGGCGCTGATGCGGTTGGCGATCTTCATCGCACGCTTGCTCTTCAACAGTTTGCGCGCCTGTGAGGCCGCGACGACCCAGGCGAGATCGATGGCGATCAGAACCACCGCCATCGTCGCCGTCAGTTCGACCCAGCCGATGACACTCACCGAAGCGAGGTCGATGATCGTCGGCAGCAGCGCCAGATAGAACATCATGATCTTGGGATTGCCGAGCGTCACCGCCGTACCCGCAAAGAACAGCTTTGTCGCCGAATCCTCGCGCGGCATCTCGCCTTCTTTTGCGTCGACAGGTGCGGTCCACATCTTGAAGGCGAGGTAGGTGAGGTAAGCGACGCCGATCCATTTCACGACGACGAAGGCGAAATGGAAGGTCTGCGCCACGACCGCCAGCCCGAACACCGCCAGCGACAGCCAGATGGCCTCGCCGATCCACATGGCGAGCAGGAACGGAAACACGTCACGAAAGCCCTTCGAGATGACGCGGGCAACCAGTGCCGCGATCGATGGGCCGGGCGAGCCGGCGGCAACGAAGAGAGCGGCGGCGAAGATCAGCAGCGAGGTGAGGTGCATGGCGGAGCCTTCGAGCGTTGGATGGCAAATGATATCCGATCGGTGGCGATTTGGCACCCCTCGGCCTGATGGGCCAACGAACGCAACACATTTCGGAGATCGGACTTGCCCGTGCCAGCGGTTTGAGAAAGGATCGCGGCCGTGAAATCAATCGTCATCCACGCCGCAAAAGACCTGCGCATCGAAGAGACCGATCCGGGCGCGCCTGGCGCCGGACAGGTCGAAATATCGGTCGAGGCCGGCGGCATCTGCGGCTCGGACCTGCACTACTACAATCATGGCGGCTTCGGCGTGGTGCGCCTGCGCGAGCCGATGATCCTCGGACATGAGGTCGCCGGCACGGTGAAGGCGCTTGGCGCCGGCGTCTCCAGCCTCGCCGTCGGCGACCGCGTCGCGATTTCGCCCAGCCGGCCCTGCAATGCGTGCCGCTACTGCCTGCAGGGCGTGCAGAACCAATGCCTCGACATGCGATTCTACGGCAGCGCCATGCCGATGCCACATATACAGGGCGCCTTCCGCCAGTGCCTCGTCGCCGAGGCCTGGCAGTGCCACAAGATAGCCGACCATGTCTCCATCAACGAAGCCGCCTTTGCCGAGCCGTTCGCGGTAACGCTGCATGCCGTCAACCGCGCCGGCTCGCTGCTCGGCAAGCGGGTCTTGGTCACAGGCAGCGGGCCGATCGGTGCGCTCAGCATCCTTGCCGCACGTGTCCACGGCGCGCGTGAGATCGTCGTCACCGATGTCATGGACGCGGTTCTGGCCAAGGCCAACGAGATCGGCGCCGACCGCACCATCAATGTCGCCACAGATGCCGACAAGCTCGCTGGCTACAATGTCGAGAAGGGCAGTTTCGACGTCATGTTCGAATGCTCCGGCAATGAGCGCGCGGTGCGAGCCGGGCTCGATGTGCTGAAGCCGCGCGGGGTGCTCGTGCAGCTCGGCCTAGGCGGCGACATGTCGCTGCCTCAGAATCTCATCGTCGCCAAGGAGATCGAAATGCGCGGCTCCTTCCGTTTCCACGACGAGTTCGCGCTGGCCGTCGATCTGATCAACAACCGTCGCGTCGACGTCAAGCCGCTGCTGACCGGCATCTATCCAATGGACGAGGCGGTTGCGGCTTTCGAGATCGCCGGCGACCGCAACAAATCGATGAAGGTACAGATCGCCTTCGCCTGAGCAGGGCGAGACACCGCCATGAACCTTGCCCGCTCGGCATCTTGCCGCTAGAAGAACCGTCCCGACATTCATTTCGAGCTTCATTTTGCCTCAGTAACCGCCGGTCTCGCCAACTCCCCTGATCACACTTGGCAGGGCGCCGCATTAAGCGGTGCCTGCTCCATTTCACGTGTTCCTCAGGCGGCGGTTCGAGACCGGTTTGGCACTGCTGAACCGTTGTCGCGCGCTTTGCCGCCCGTGACAGCTGATTTCCGACATAGCTAGCTCTCGCCACGCCGTGCCCGCATGGGCATCTCGCCATTGCCGACCTGAAGAACTTCCACACTGGAAGGTCCTCCGGCTTGTCCCAACATCTCGCTATCCACTGGGCAATCACGCCCGAAATCGCGCCTCGACCCCTGGTCCACTGCAACCGCTGCAGCGCGGTGAAAGCCTATCGCTGCAGCGACAAATTCCGCGTCAACGCCAATGGCAAACGCATTGATGTCTGGCTGATCTATCGCTGCATCGACTGCGACAATTCGTGGAATTTCGGCATTTTCGAACGCTGCAACCGCCGCGACATCGAACCCGCGCTGCTGGCAGCGCTCGAAAGCAACGATCCGGCCCTCGCCCGCCGCCATGCCTTCGATGTCGTGGCTTTGCGAAACCGGGTCGGCCGCGTCGAGGAGTTTCCCGATGTCGCCGTTCACAAACACCGGCTCGGCGGCGAAGGCCGACCCGCAGCCGCGCTTGAAATCAGGCTTGGGCTGGAAATGCCGACATCGCTGCGGCTCGGCCGTCTGCTCGCCGGCGAACTCGGCATCTCGCGGTCGCGGCTTCAGGCACTGGAGGAGAAGCTGGTGTTGACCGTCTTTTCCGGAGGGAGCCAAGGCTTTGCGCAAGCCGGCTCGCGAGGGGACGACCATCCGCATCGACCTAGCCGGCGAAGCGGATCGCGAAGTCATCATCTCGGCGGCCGGAGGATGAGCCGCTGCGGCCAGGGGTTAATCGCTCTCTTCAGAGGTCGAAGCGATCAAACCCTTGGCCGCTTCGAGATCGCTGTCGGCGACCTGCACATGGGTCAGGCTTTGCCCGCTCGTATCGAGATGCGCCGAAAATGCATAAATCCCGTAGGCTTGAAGCATCGATATGCAGACCGCGGCCTCGGGCCGATTGTCGAATACCGCAGCCGTGACCAGTTTGTCGCTCATTGCGCGCCCTTAAGCTGCACCGACCACCTTGGCCGACCTTTCGAAACGCATCCTATACGGCTTCCAAATCCTTGGCATTTTTCCGTCGTTCAGACGCGCCAAGGAACCGCAGAGGAAAAGTAAGCATCCATAGATTGGGATGTGCCCTGCGCATCATTTTCCATGCGTAGCGGTCTGCCTGCTTTTCCTGATCGGGGTCTTGTCCCATTTCGACATGCTGCAGCGCATGGTGGCCTATTTCGTGATAGAGCGTTTTCTCGATCATGAATCTGCGAAATGCGTTGCCAATCCAATGTTTGGATGGGCGTCGCCAGACAATCTCGATGACCGATACTGTCTGGAGGTAAGTGCCGGCGAACTCGGGTTCGGGGATTTCCGGGATTATATAGATTCGCGAAATGCCAATCAGATCGGCTGCAGGTACATTTGCAAGCCAGTGGCCAATGTGCCGCGCCGCCTCCAAACCACTGTCGAGCTTGCCATGCTCCAGAACAGTGATGTCGCCAACTGAAGACCGCAGCCAGTCGTCCATCGCAAAGCGAACGATGCTGCGGAGCGCAGCGCGCATAAGGGGAGTTATCGGTCCTGCAAGCGAATCCGAAATATATCGTCGAGATGCATCTTCGTTAATATCGTGCAGGGCAGTAGCGAGGCCCGCCACAACCGTTGAAACTTCGCGATGGGAAACCTTACCCAGATCGATCTTTGCCAGCTCATACTCGATCGCCGGCAGTGCCGCGTTGCCAAATCCAACAAGCTTTTTGTGGGCTGCGAGCCTTCGCCGCGTGTCGTCTTGCATAAGACTCCGCACGAAATCCCGAACGGCATTTCGCACACCCGTTTCCTCGCCTCCACCCACAGCTAGCATACCGTGCGGAGGAGTGAGAGGAACGAGAATATCATGACACTATGAGCTTCCGCTGTGGTCCTTTGAAGAGACACCGCTGGGCTGGCTGGGCGCCAGGCTGCTCCCAGTGGGAAGCCTGTCCCATTCGGCGAGACGATGGGTTGGGTCGTCCCCATCTCGCCAAAACAAAAACCGTTACGCCGCGCCGACCACTTTGGCCGACTTCTCGAAGCGCTTGCGCTCGTTCGGGTCGAGATAGAGCTTGCGCAGGCGGATGGTCTTCGGCGTCACCTCGACCAGCTCGTCGTCCTGGATCCAGGCCAGCGCGCGCTCCAGCGTCATGCGGATCGGCGGCGTCAGCTTCACCGCCTCGTCCTTGCCGGCGGCGCGGATGTTGGTCAGCTTCTTGCCCTTCAGCACGTTCACTTCGAGGTCGTTGTCACGGCTATGGATGCCGATGATCATGCCCTGATAGACCTTGACGCCCGGGTCGATGACCATCGGGCCGCGGTCTTCGAGGTTCCACATGGCATAGGCCACTGCCTCGCCCTGTTCGTTGGAGATCAGCACGCCGTTGGTGCGGCCCGGCAGTTCGCCCTTGTAGGGCTGGTAGGCGTGGAACAGCCGGTTCATCACGGCGGTGCCGCGCGTGTCGGTCAACAGTTCCGACTGGTAGCCGATCAGTCCGCGCGTCGGCGCGTGGAAGACGATGCGCTGACGGTTGCCGCCCGAAGGCCGCAGCTCGACCATCTCGGCCTTGCGCTCCGACATCTTCTGCACGACGATGCCGGCGTGCTCCTCGTCGACGTCGATGACGACTTCCTCGACCGGCTCCAGCAATTCACCGTTCTCGCCCTTCTGCATGACGACGCGCGGACGCGACACGGCGATTTCAAAGCCTTCGCGGCGCATCGTCTCGATCAGCACGGCCAGCTGCAATTCGCCGCGGCCGGAAACGAAGAACGAATCCTTGTCGGGCGATTCCTCGATCTTGAGCGCGACATTGCCTTCGGCTTCGCGCAGCAGGCGGTCGCGGATGACGCGGCTGGTCACCTTGTCGCCTTCGGTGCCGGCGAGCGGCGAATCATTGACCAGGAAAGACATGGTCACGGTTGGCGGATCGATCGGTTGCGCATGCAACGCCTCGGTCACCGCCAGGTCGCAGAACGTGTCGGCGACAGTGCCCTTCGACAGGCCGGCAATTGCCACGATGTCACCCGCCTGCGCCTCTTCGATCGGCTGGCGCTCGAGGCCACGGAACGCGAGGATCTTGGAGATGCGCCCGGTTTCGATCTGCGTGCCGTCATGGTGGAGCACCTTGACCGCCTGGTTGGACTTCAGCGTGCCGCTCTCGATACGGCCGGTAATGATGCGGCCGAGGAACGGATTGGCTTCCAGGATGGTGCCGATCATGCGGAACGGGCCGGGATGAACGGTCGGCTCCGGCACATGCTTGATGACGAGGTCGAACAGCGGCGCCAGGCCCTGGTCCTTCGGGCCTTCCGGATTTTCCGAGACCCAGCCATCGCGGCCAGAACCGTAGAGGATCGGGAAGTCGAGCTGCTCGTCGGTGGCGTCAAGCGCTGCAAAAAGGTCGAACACCTCGTTGACCACTTCGACGTGGCGGGCGTCCGGACGGTCGATCTTGTTGATGACGACGATCGGCTTCAGGCCGACCTTGAGCGCCTTGCCGACGACGAATTTGGTCTGCGGCATGGGGCCTTCGGCGGCGTCGACCAGCACGATCGCCGAATCCACCATCGACAGGATGCGCTCGACCTCACCGCCGAAATCGGCGTGGCCGGGTGTGTCGACGATGTTGATGCGGGTGTCCTTCCAGTCGACCGAGGTCGCCTTGGCCAGGATGGTGATGCCGCGTTCCTTTTCGAGGTCGTTGGAATCCATGGCGCGCTCGGCGACGCGCTGATTGTCGCGGAAGGAACCGGATTGCCGCAGCAATTGGTCGACGAGGGTGGTTTTTCCATGGTCGACGTGCGCGATGATCGCGATATTACGAATTTTCATTTTGTGGTCTCGGGAGCGTTGCAGGCAGCAGGCCAAAAGGCGCCGCCTCTTTCGGTTGCGCGGCTCATACAGGGTTTTTCGCAATTGCGAAAGAGGAGGCGCACCACCAAATACTCATCAAATCTTAAGCATCTCGGTGTGAGATGGTTTTGTTAACCAAGGCGGGAACCTTTCTGGGCCCGGGTAGTTCGAAATTCATGACCGACAAACTCAACCGATTTTGGCCCCTCATCGCTTCGGTCGCATTCGCTGCCGTGCTGGCGGCCAATGCCGCTCAATCGGCCGCCACGGTGAAGGAAGCCAATCCGGCTTCGTCGTCCGACCGGACGGCCGAGCAGATGTTTGCCGACGCCCCTGATGGCGTCGACCCCGTGGTCACCGGCCCGGTCAGCGCCTCTTTCAAGCAGAGGCAGCAGGTTGCAGGCTGCGACAGCGCGGTGTGGCCGAAGATTCCGACGGTTTGCTACCCGGACTGACGGCTGCCCATTCCAGGCATAGCGATCCTTCGCACCGACCCAAAGGCTTACGCCGACCGCACCGGATCGAGCGTCACCAGCGGGAGATTAGTACCGCGCCCTACGCCGCTTGCGGCTCCGGATCGAAAGCCGGCCTGCTCGTATTGATCAGCAGCGACAGACACGCAGCCACGATCGCCGTCATGCCGGCGATCAGGAAGGCCAGTTCGTAATTGCCCTGCAATTCGCGCATGGTGCCGCCGAAGGCAGCGGCGGTGGCGGCGCCGACCTGGTGGCCGGCGACGATCCAGCCGAACACGATCGGGCCGCTGCGGTCACCGAACGCCTCGTTGGCGAGCCTGAGCGTCGGCGGCACGGTGGCGATCCAGTCGAGACCGTAGAGCACGGCGAAGATGATCAGGCTGGTCGCCGAGAAGCCGGAATAGGGCAGATAGATCAGCGCCAGGCCGCGAATGCCGTAGTAGACGCCGAGCAGCTTGCGCGGGTCGAAACGGTCGGTGAGCCAGCCCGAGAGCGTCGTCCCGATCAGGTCGAAAATGCCCATAAGCGACAGCAGGCCCGCGGCCTGTACCTCGGGGATGCCCATGTCGCCGCAGAAGGAGATCAGATGCGTGCCGACCAGCCCGTTGGTGGTGAAGCCGCAGATGAAGAAGGTGGCGAACAGATACCAGAAGACGCGGGTGCCGGCGGCGCGGCGCAGCGTGTTGAGCGTATGCGCCAGGAAATTGCCTTGCGATGCCGGCGATACCGGCGGCACGTCATCCGCCCCGGCGCCATAGCGCACCATGCCGATCGAAGCGGGACGCTCCGGAACCAACAGCCAGACCAGCGGCAGAAGACAGGCGGTGGCGATCGAGACGGCGGTAGCGACGGGCTGCCAGCCGCCCGACTGGGCGAGCGATGCCAGCAGCGGCAGGAACACCAACAGGCCGGTGGCGCTGGAGGCCGACATCAGCCCCATCACCAAGCCGCGATTGGTCTTGAACCAGCGGTTGACGATGGTGGCGCCGAGCACGGTGGCGACCGCGCCGGAGCCGATGCCGGAAAACACGCCCCAGGTGAGGAACAGGTGCCAGGGCTCGGTCATCAGTAGGCTGAGCGCGGTCGAGCCCGACATGATCACAAGCGAGGCAAGCAGCGTGCGGCGCAAGCCGATACGCTCCATCAATGCGGCGGCAAACGGCCCGGTCAGGCCGTAAAGGAAGATGCCGATCGCGGCGGCAATCGAAACCGTATCGCGCCCCCAGCCGAAGCTTTTATCCAACGGCAGCATCATCACCGAGGGTGCGGAACGAAGCCCGGCCGCGATCAACAAGCAGAGGAAGATGACGCCAACCACGACGAAAGCGTAGCGCTGGCCAAAGGGACGGGATTGAGCTATCATGTTACTGACCGGTACGTTGCAGGGTGAGGCATGTATACGTACCGATCGGTAACACGTCAATCGAGTCATACCATGCCAACGGACAAAAATATTGAACTGACCATCAAGGACGGTCATGCAGCCGCACCGCCCAAGGCTGCCAAGAAAATCCTCGACGTGGCCTACGACCTGTTCTACCGCCGCGGCATCCGGGCGATCGGCGTCGACGAGATCGTCAAGCGCGCCGGCGTCACCAAGCCCAGCCTCTACCGCAGCTTTCCCTCCAAGGACGAGCTCGCCGCTTCCTATCTCAGGCAATATGACCGTGAGTATTGGGAGCGTTTCGACGAAGCCGTGGCTGCCCATCCCGGCGACCCGCGGGCACAGCTCAGGGCTTTTCTGACTCGCGTCGGCAAGCGCACGCAAAGGCCGGACTATCGCGGCTGCGGCATGACCAACGCGGCGGTGGAATATCCCGAACATGGCCATCCGGCGCGTGTCGTCAGCGAGGCCAACAAGCAGGAGCTGCGCCACCGCCTGCGCGCCATGGCCGCAGCGATGGGCGCTAAAGACCCTGACACGCTCGGCGACGGCCTGCTGCTGTTGATCGAAGGCGCCTATATCAGCGGCCAGCTCTTCGGCCTCGGCGGCCCGGCGGCAGCGGTCGCCCGCAACGCCGACCTGCTGATCGAGGCGAGCTTGAAGAAATAACATTTCGAACGTTGGCGCCGCCCCTCACCTGCCGGCATCCTTTCCCGGAAATGGGGCGAGGAACGCTCTCATCACGATTTCGCCAATTGCCAGCGTTGCAAGGTTGTCGCCAGCGGCGCAGCCGGCCACTTTCTCCCGTTCAGGGGAGAATTGCCCGGCAGGGCGATGTGGGCGGCGCCAACGTTGAGATTGGCACGCTAGGCCGGCCGCAGATTTGGCGATAGGCTGGGGCGAACTTCACGGGAGACGTCCGCATGCGAACCCTGCTGCTTGTTCCATTCGCCCTCGCCGCCCTATCCCAAACCGCCCATGCCGACGGCATATCAAGCGTCTACACCGACCTCGACTCGCAAAAGGACTGCGTCACCTATGCGCAGGCGCAGGAAGGTGACGGCGACTGGGCCGAACTCGCCTGCTCCGGCTATCGCGGCTATCCCGTGCTGATCGCCTACGACGATGCGCGTGAATCGCTATTCTACGGGTTTCCGCCCGGCGGCGAGATGGCCTCGGTCTGGGAGAGCTTTTCCGGCTTCAACTCGTCCGGCGCCAAGGTCGAATGGCGCATCGAGACCAAGGGCGACGTTGCCGTTCCCTTCGCGGTGATCCACCGCCGCTCGATCAGCAATCCCGAGGATGAGAACAAGCCGACCGAAGTGCTGCTGGTCGCCAAGGTCGCCCAGATGGAAGCCCGCGACGGCTGCACCATCGGCCTCGTGCTGGCCACCGGCAACCCTCAGGCCAACGACCAGGCGCGCAAGCTGGCGGACGAAAAGGCGAAGAGTTTCGCCTGTGGCAAGGACAAGCACACCGTCATCGGCAACGTGCCGGCGTTTGGTCGGGTGGATAACTAGCCACGTGGGTGCAAGGCACCCCCCTCTGCCCTGCCGGGCATCTCCCCCTCAAGGGGGGAGATTGGCAGCTTCGCTGGCGGCGCTTTTCTTTCGGCGCTGAAAATTGACGAAAGCCGTTGCGACATCCGATCTCCCCCCTTGAGGGGGAGATGGCCGGCAGGCCAGAGGGGGGTGCCTCGCGCTGGCGTTTGCCGCTTACTTGAACGAGACGCAGGCCTCTCTCGGCGCTACTTCGCCGCCTTCGCCCGTGCGATCGCGTCGACGATCATCTTCTTGGCGTATTTCGAATCGTGCCAGCCTTCGATCTTGACCCATTTGCCGGGCTCGAGATCCTTGTAGTGCTCGAAGAAGTGCTGGACCTGGTCGCGGGTGATCTCGGGCAGCTGCGTGTATTCGGTGACGTTTTCGTAGCGCAGCGTCAGCTTCGGCGACGGCACGGCAATGACCTTCTCGTCCTGGCCGGCATTGTCTTCCATCACCAGCACGCCGATCGGTCGCACATTGATGACGCAGCCCGGCACCAGCGCGCGCGTGTTGCAGACCAGCACGTCGATCGGGTCGCCGTCGCCCGACAGCGTGTGCGGCACGAAACCGTAATTGCCGGGGTAGCGCATCGAGGTGTGCAGGAAACGGTCGACGAACAGCGTGCCGGCCTCCTTGTCCATCTCGTACTTGATCGGCTCGCCGCCGATCGGCACCTCGATGATGACGTTGATGTCCTCGGGCGGGTTCTTTCCGATGGCAATGGCTTCGATTCGCATGGCTTAAATCCCTCTCTCGATGTCCAAGATCGATAGCGGGCGGCGCAGCATGGTGCAATGCGGCGATTGGTGCGAAGCGCTAACGGAAGCGCACGGTTTATGATGATTTGTAACCGAAGCCGGTCATTCCCAGACGAAGGCGACCTTCTTGAGCGCCCTCTGCTCGAAAATCTCGACGCCTTCGGCGACGTCACGACCACCCGCGCCGGCATAGAAGGAAAGTGCGTTCTGGTTGTCTTCCAGCGCCCACACCACCATTCCCTTCAGCCCGTGGTCGGCAAGCCGCGCCCGCGCCGCCTTGAACAGCCGGCTGCCGAGCCCGATGCCTTGATATTCCGGACGCAGGTAAAGTTCGTAGATTTCGCCCTGTTGCTTCAGCTCGCGGGCGCGGTTCTTGCCGATCGTGGCATAGCCGGCGATGGTGCCGCCGATCTCGACCACCAGAACGGTGGCGGCGCGGCGGATGGCGTTGGCCCACCAGTCGGCGCCGCGGCGGTTGATCATCGAGGTCAGCGAGCGATGCGGGATGATGCCGGAATAGGCGCCCTCCCAAGCCTGCTGGTGCACGTCCGCAATGGCGCCAGCGTCGCGCGGTTCGGCTTTCCTGATGTCGATGCTCAGCGTATTCATGATTTGTTAACCATAAACCCGCATCGGCCATTTGCAAGAGTCGAGGTCAGCCCGCCGACCGCTTTCTCACAGCCGATCGCGACGCTGCTGACAATGGGCAAAGCCTGCTTGGAAAACGCACCCAGCCGGCGCGGTCAGGCGTCCGTCCGGGTAGCGCGTGCTGGCTTTTCAGATCTCGACGAGATGATCGTCCAGTTCATTGGCGTCGCCCGACGTCACCGGGAAATGCTCGGCCAGCACCGCGCCGACCTGCCCGATCGCCTTGACGAAGCCGTCGGCGAGCCGGTCGTCACCGGCATGCTGCAGGAGATCGCGCACCACGCCGTCCCAGACATGCTGGCCGACTTTGCTGTCGATGCCCGAATCGGCGACCACTTCGGCATAACGCTCGGCGATCGACACGAAGACCAACACGCCGGTGCGCGCCGTGGTGCGGTGGACATTGCGGGCGAGGAACTGCCTGAGCGCATTGTGATGTGCCGCCTGATAACGCTGCCGGCGCGGCACCAGATGGATGCGCAAGCCCGGCAGCGCCCACAAAAGCACCAACACCGAGGCCAGTGCCAGCAGTTGGACAATGACGAAATGCGGCAGCCGGATCGACAGCCACCAGGCTTCCAGCCCATAAGCGACGGCGAGGCTGGCAATCAGCATGCCTGATGTCGCCATGAAGGCGGCGGGAAAGAAATAGCCGTCGCTGGCATGCGCAACGACGCAGTAGATCTCGCCGTCGGTTTTGGCCTCGGCCGCGCGGATCGCGGTGGCGATGCGCTCATGGTCCTGTGGGCTGATCGGTCGTGTTGCCATCTTCTCTCACCAGCTCCCTGAAGACCCGCCACCGCCAGACGAACCGCCGCCGCCTGAAAACCCGCCGCCGCTGCTTGAGCCCGAAGACCAGCTGCTGCCCGAACTTCCCGATGACCATCCGCTGCCCGACGACGAACTTGTTGTCCAGCTGCTGGAGCCCGAGGACGATCCGCTCGGCCCCTGGCCGTAGCGAAAGGTCATGCCCAGCCATTTATACACCCCCGGCGACAGCTTGGTGCCGAAGATCGGCGGCAGGAAGGCCATCGCCAGGCCGCCGAAGAACATCGCCGCCCACAGGATCAGGAAGACCGCGACGACGGGATCGATGGGCGTGCTGCGGTCGGCCGGGTTGCGCTTGCCGCGCGCCTCCAGCTCTTCCGGGTTGCCTTCCAGCACCATGACCATGTCGTCGACGGCCTTGGAAATGCCGCCGGAGAAATCACCGGCGCGGAACGCCGGCACCATGTCGTTTTCGATGATCAGTTTGGTGTGCAGGTCGGTCAGCGTGCCTTCCAGCCCGTAGCCGACCTCGATGCGCATCTTGCGGTCGTTCGGCGCCACCAGAAGCAGCACGCCATTGTTCTCGCCGGCCTGGCCGAGCTTCCAGAAGCGGAACAGCCGGTTGGCGTAGGGTTCGATCTCCTCGCCGCCGAGACTGGGGATGGTGGCAACGACGATCTGGTCGGAGCCTTTGGTCTCGAAATCCGCGAGCTTCTGCGTCAGTGCCGCCTTGGTCGCGGCGTCGATAATACCGGCATTGTCGACCACCCGCCCGGTGAGTGCCGGCAGGTCTGCCGCCAAGGCTACAAACAGCATGGTGAGCATCGTCAACAGGGCGATGCCGATCGTCGCGGCTGCGCGGCCAGGTCTTGGCGGATTGAAGACGCGTACTGTCATGCCGTCACCAGCTCCCCTCAACCACCATGACTGTCCTCAATCACCATGATCATGTCGTCGACCGCTTTGGAAATACCGCCGGAGAAATCCCCGGCGCGGAAGGCCGGCACCATGCCTTCAATGATCCGTGTGGCGTGCTGGTTGGTGAGCGTGGCTTCCAGCCCGTAGCCGACCTCGATGCGCATCTTGCGGTCGTTCACGGCCACCAGCAGAAGCACGCCATTGTTCTTGGCCTTCTGGCCGAGCTTCCAGGCGTTGAACAGCCGGGTGGCGTAAGGCTCGATCTCCTCGCCGTCGAGGCTGGGAACCGTCGCGACGACGATCTGGTCGGAGCCTTTGGTCTCGAAATCGGCCAGTCTTTGGGTGAGCGCCGCCTCGGTCGCGGCATCGATGATGTCGGCATTGTCTACCACGCGTCCCGCGAGGGCGGGCAGCTCCGCTGCCAGCGCCGCGACGCTGACGAGCAAGACCAGCAAGGCAGCGCCGGTCATCGTGGCGAAGCGGCCATGCCAGGGATTGGCGATGCGTGTGGTCATCTCTTCACCAGCTTCCCGAGGAGCCGCCGCCGCCGGACGAACCGCCGCCGCCGGAAAAGCCGCCACCACCGCTTGAACCCGACGACCAGCCGCCCCCGCCCGAAGACCAGCCGCCGCTGGACGACCGCCGGCCCGGCTCGAATGTCATGCCGAGCCAGCGATAGCGGCCGGGACCGAGTTTTTGGCCGAAGATCGGCGGCAGGATGGAGGCGGCCATGCTGCCGAAGAACATGATTGCCCAGATGCTGATGAAGACGCCGAAGAACAGATTGTCGGTATTGATGGGCGGCTTCTGGTTGCGCTCGCCGCGCGCCTCCAATTCCTCCGGATTGCCTTCCAGCACCATCACCATGTCGTCGACGGCCTTGGAAATGCCCCCGGAGAAATCGCCGGCGCGGAACGCCGGCACCATGTCGTTTTCGATGATCAGCTTGGTGTGCAAATCGGTCAGCGTGCCTTCCAGCCCATAGCCGACCTCGATGCGCATCTTGCGGTCGTTCGGCGCCACCAGCAGCAGCACGCCGTTGTTTTCCTTGGCCTGGCCGAGCTTCCAGAAGCGGAACAGCCGGTTGGCGTAAGGCTCAATCTCCTCGCCGTCGAGGCTGGGGATGGTTGCGACGACGATCTGGTCGGAGCCTCTGGTCTCGAAGTCGGCGAGTTTCTGGGTGAGCGCGGCTTTGGTGCCTGCATCGATGATCCCGGCATTGTCGACGACGCGGCCGGTCAGCGCGGGGAGGTCGGCGGCGAAGGCGGTGAGGGGCAGGAAGACGGCCAGAAAGGCGAGAAGAACACCAAGGTTGGCGTTCCTTCGCGTCCCCCTCTGTCCTGCCGGACATCTCCCCCGCGAGGGGGGAGATTGGCAATCTCGCTGCCGACGCTCAGCCGGCAACGCTGATAATTGGCGCAAGGACAGAAGACAGCTGATCTCCCCCCTTGAGGGGGAGATGTCCGGCAGGACAGAGGGGGGTGTGAAGGAACGCAAGGCTGGCAAAGGCCAAGCTCACCCAGACGTCATCACCCGCCCTGCTTCGTGCCGAAATCGACCTTCGGCGGCTGCATCTTGTCTTCTTCGACGGTGAAGTTGGCGAAGGGCTCGTTGCTGCGGAACCAGAAGGTTGCCCATAGCACCGACGGAAAGGTCCTCAGCGTCAGATTGTAATCCTTGACCGCCAGGATGTAGTCGCGCCGCGCCACGGCGATACGGTTCTCGGTGCCTTCGAGTTGCGCCTGCAGCGCCAGGAAATTCTGGTTGGCCTTGAGGTCGGGATAGGCCTCCGACACCGCGATCAGCCGCGACAGCGCGCTGGTCAGCCCTGATTGCGCATCCTGGAACTTCTTGAGCGCTTCGGGGTCCTTCAGCGTTTCCGGCGTCACCGTGATCTGCGTTGCCTTGGCGCGCGCCTCGACCACCGCATCGAGCGTGTCCTTTTCATGCGAGGCATAGCCCTTCACCGTCTCGACCAAATTGGGAATGAGGTCGGACCGACGCTGATACTGGTTCAGCACCTCGCTCCATGCCGCCTTGGCGTTTTCCTCCGCCGTCGGGATGGTGTTGAAGCCGCAGCCGGCGAGCAGAGGCAGCACGACGGCCAACATCAGCACGGCCGGCAGACTGCGGAAAGGGAAGGCAAGGCGCTGGGCAAACATGGTGAGGTCCCTCGACAGAAGTTGCATGCGAAGCATTAGCACAATCCGCGCTCAAGAAAATGTCTGCCGCTGGCGCGCATTCCTGGCGCGCATTCATGCGCCGGCGAGGCCCTGTGATTGATCGCGCGAACACGGTATGGTTGCCGGCAAACAGGACAGGACCATGGCGGAAGGCCGCGACGATGACAGCGAATCGCGCCGCATTATCGAGCGCGTGGCGAACGAGGGCGGCCTTGGCGGCGCATCGCTGGTGTCACGGGCAGCGAAAGGCGCGCGCGATCATGTTACCGCAGCGGAGGCCGACCGATCCGATCCGATCGAGGTCTGGGGCACCCGCATCGGTCGCGCACTTGGGCTCATCGTCGCCCTCGGCCTTTTGATCTGGCTCGTGTACTACGTCTCCCGGGGCAGCTAGAGCATGATCCTGAAAAGTGGGAACCGGTTTTCTCGGACAAGCGGGAACCGTTTTGTCCGGAGATCATGCTCGAACCAAAGAGATAGACCAGGATGACGATTCAGCGAAAAATTATCCGCATCTAGGATTTTCCATGAACAGCGAAAAAGCCGACGCGCCGCGCGCGGTCATCGTCATTTCCAGCCATGTCGCCCGCGGCTCGGTGGGCAACCGCGCCGCCGTGTTTGCGCTGGAGACGCTGGGCTTTCCGGTGTGGGCGGTGCCGACGGTGATCCTGCCCTGGCATCCGGGCCATGGCCGCGCCACGCGCATCGTGCCGCCGCTCGACCAGTTCAAGGCGCTGATGGCCGATCTCGAGCGCGCGCCCTGGCTGGGCGAGGTGGGCGCGGTGCTGTCGGGCTATCTCGGCGAGGCCGGCCAGGCCGAGGCCGTCGCCTCGCTGGTTGCGGCAGTCAAGGCCAAGACGCCGGACGCGATCTATATATGCGATCCGGTGATGGGCGATTCCGGCGGGCTCTATGTGCCCGAGCCGACGGCCGCCGCGATGCGCGACCGGCTGATGCCGATCGCCGACATCGCCACCCCCAACCGCTATGAGCTGGAGTGGATGGCCGGCGCGCCTTTGCCCGATCTGAAATCGGTGATCTCGGCCGCCCTCCATGCCGGACCGTCAACAATGCTGGTGACGTCGGCACAGTCGATGATGACCGGCGGCACCGGCAATCTGCTGCTTGACGGCACCCAGGCGCTGCTGGCCGAACACCGCCTCATCGACAAGCCGCCGAATGGCCTCGGCGACCTGACTGCGGCCGTCTATCTCGCCCGCATCCTGTCGGGACAGCCGCCGATCAAGGCGCTGCAATCGACCACCGCCGCCGTCTACGAAATCCTGGCGCGAACCGCCAAGCGTGGCGGCGACGAGCTGCAGCTTGAAACCGATGCCCAGAGCCTGTCGCACCCGATGGCGATGGTGCAGCTGCGCCACCTCACCCATCCGGGGCGGGACCGCCGGGCGTGATCTCGACCGTGGTCGTCGGGGTCGACGGCTGCAAGGCCGGCTGGATCGCCGTCCGCCGCGATCTGGATGTCGCGCCGTCAGTCCGCGTCTTTCCCAGCTTTGCGACCCTGCTCGACGCCTTGCCCGCCGATGCGACAGTGGCCGTCGAGATGCCGATCGGCCTGCCGGACGTCTCGCAAAGAGGCGGGCGCGGGCCGGAGACCTTGGTACGGCCAATGCTCGGAGCACGGCAATCCAGCGTCTTCTCTATCTCGTCCCGCGCGGCCCTCTACGCCGACATCAGCGACTTCACCACGGTCGAGGCCTGGTATGAGGCGCATCGGCGCGCCAGCGAGGTGGCCAAGGCGACCTCCGATCCGCCACGCGGCGTCTCGATCCAGGCCTTCGGCATCTTTGCCAAGGTACGCGAGATCGACGCGCTGCTGATCGCACGTCCGCAACTGCGCCGCCGCGTCTTCGAATCGCACCCCGAAGTGGCCTTCTGCCGGCTGAACGGCGAAAAACCGATGACGCTGCCGAAGAAGATCAAGGGCGCAGTCAATCCTGCCGGGATGGAAGAGCGCAAGGCACTGCTCTGCCGGCACGGCTATACCAGAGCTTTCCTTGACCAGCCGCCGCAACGCGGTGCTGCCGCCGACGATTTCCTCGACGCCGCAGCGATGATGCTGATTGCCGGACGCATTGCCGGCGGCGAGGCAAAGCCGTTTCCCGACCCGCCGCTTGCCGACCGTTTGGGCATTCCCCTGGCGATCTGGGCGTGAGGCAAGCGGCGAGCCATGCGTGCGGCATGGCGATTTGCGACGAAGCCATCCGCAATTCGGCATTGCCCGCGACGGGCATTTGCCGTTAGAGCCTTTCTAACTTGAAATGAGCTGCCGTCGCTAACCCCGAAAGGCTTCATCCCTAGCCCATGCCCCATCTCCCCGAACATCTTTGGACCGGCTACCGCAACTTCATGAATGGCCGCTATCTCACCGAGAGCGGACGCTATCGCGAGCTCGCCCGCGAAGGGCAGGCGCCCGAAACCATGATCGTTGCCTGCTGCGATTCCCGCTCTGCCCCCGAGGCGATCTTCGACGCCGGTCCGGGCGAACTGTTCGTCCTGCGCAATGTCGGCAATCTGGTGCCGCCCTATGCGCCGGACGGCGAGTTCCACTCGACCTCGGCCGCGCTCGAATTCGCCGTGCAGAGCCTGAAGGTGAAAAACATCGTAGTGATGGGCCATGGCCGCTGCGGCGGCATCCGCGCCGCGCTCGACACCAATTCGGCGCCGCTGTCGCCCGGCGACTTCATCGGCAAATGGATGAGCCTGATCGCGCCGGCGGCCGAAACCGTTTCGTCCAGCACGTTCATGACGACAACCGAACGGCAGACGGCGCTGGAGCGGATTTCCATCCGCTATTCGATCGCCAATCTCAGGACCTTCCCTTGCGTCTCCATCCTCGAAGGCAAGGGGCGGCTGTCGCTGCATGGCGCCTGGTTCGACATCTCGACAGGCGAGCTCTGGGTGATGAACAAGGACACTGGCGACTTCGAGCGGCCGGATTTGACGTAGACCCATGATCCCGAAAAGTGGGAACCGGTTTTCGGATAAGGGCATGGTCAAATAAGAGGAGGGAAGAATGCGGGTTTGGCGTGCGATCGCTTTCGCCGTAGCGGCGCTGCTGATTTCGCTCGTCCCTGCCCGCTCCGATGACGGCGCCATTATCGACCGCTGGTATTCGGCGCTGCTGGTCGCCGATCGCACCGAATTGTCGGACCTGCTCGCCGACGATGTCCGCATCAAGCTCGACGATCTCGGCGTCGTGCAGTCGAAGCAGGAGTTCATCGCGTCGATCAACGAATGGAAGGGCGCGGTCGCCGGCGCCGCAATCCGGCATCGCGTCGAAAAGAGCGAGGCCGGCGTCACCACTGTCATCGCCTGCTATGATTTCCCCAACAATGACATGCTGATGCAGGAAACGTTCGCCGTCACCGGCAACCGCATCACCGCCAGTTCGCAAGCGGCGATCGCGGAAAATTGCGACGGCTTCTGACGCGGGCTTGAACGGCCGCGCTGTTGCGCCGCGCCAGTCATCGCCCTACATCGGTCAGCAAGCTCCGCCAATCATCGAAAGATCCCCCATGCCGTCCACGAAAACCGTCGATCTCGCCGCCCATCCGCTGACCAAATGGCAAGGGCCGCTCGGCCTGCCGGATTTTGCCAGCATCGGCGACGACGATTTCTCCTCGGTGTTCGACGCGGCGCTGAAGGCACATGACGCCGAAATCGATGCGATCGCCGGCAACAAGGATGCGCCGACCATCGAGAATACGCTGGCAGCCCTCGAGCTCGCCGGTGAGCCGCTCGACCATGTCTCGTCGATCTTCTGGTGCCGGGCCGGCGCCCACACCAACGATGCGATCCAGGCGCTGGAGCGTGAGATCTCGCCGAAGATGTCGCGGCATTTCTCGGCGATCTCGATGAACGAGAAACTGTTTGCCCGCATCGACGACCTCTACCAGCGCCGGGAGACGCTAAAACTCGACGTCGAGACGCTGCGGGTGCTGGAGAAGACCTGGAAAGGCTTTGTGCGATCGGGCGCAAAACTCGACGCCGACGGCAAGGAGCGGCTGGCCAACATCAGCGAGGAGCTGTCCTCGCTCGGCACGACCTTCGGCCAGAACGTGCTGGCCGACGAGCGCGACTGGGCGCTTTTCCTCGACGAGGCTGATCTTGCGGGCCTGCCGGACTTCGTGAAGAGTTCGATGGCCGAAGCCGCTGAGACGCGCGGCCAGAAGGGCCGCTACGCCGTCACCTTGTCGCGCTCGATCTATGAGCCGTTCACGACCTTTTCTGAACGCCGCGATCTGCGCGAGACCGCTTTCCGCGCCTTCACCATGCGCGGCCAGAATGGCGGCGCCAGCGACAACACCGCAGTGGTGCGCGACATGCTGAAATTGCGCGCCGAAAAGGCCAGGCTGCTCGGCTATGCCTCGTTCGCCGCGCTGAAGCTCGACGACACCATGGCCAAGACGCCGAAGGCGGTGCACGACCTCCTCGACCCGGTCTGGGAGAAAGCGCTGGAGAAGGCCGCCGCCGACCAGAAGGAGCTGGAGCGGCTGGCGACCAAGGCAGGCAGCAACGAAAAATTCGCCGCCTGGGACTGGCGCTTCTACCAGGAGAAATTGCGCACCGAAAAATTCGACTTCGACGAGGCGGAACTGAAACCCTATCTGCAACTCGACCGGGTCATCGACGCCTGCTTCGACGTCGCCACAAAACTGTTCGGCATCACTTTCGAGGAGAAGAAGGGCATCGCCGCCTGGCATCCCGACGCGCGCGTCTTCGTGGTGAAGAACGCCGATGGCAGCGAGCGCGGCCTGTTCCTCGCCGACTATTTCGCCCGATCCTCGAAGCGTTCTGGCGCCTGGATGAGCGCGCTGAAGTCTGGCTACAAGCTTGGGGATGGCTCAAAGCCGGTGATCTACAACATCATGAACTTCGCCAAGCCGCCGGCGGGGGAAGCGGCGCTGCTGTCGGTCGATGAGGCCAAGACCCTGTTCCACGAATTCGGCCATGCTTTGCACGGCATGCTGACCGACGTCACCTGGCCGTCGGTGGCGGGCACCTCGGTTTCCCGCGATTTCGTCGAACTGCCTTCGCAGCTCTACGAGCACTGGCTGACGGTGCCCGCAGTGCTGGAAAAGCATGCGCTGCATGTTAAGACCGGCAAGCCGATGCCGAAGTCGCTGCTCGACAAGATGCTGGCCGCCCGCACGTTCGGCGCAGGTTTCGCCACGGTCGAGTTCACAGCGTCGGCGCTGATCGACATGGCGTATCACGCGCGGCCGGATGCGCCGGCGGAACCGCTGCGTTTCGAAGCCGAAACGCTGGAAAAGCTTGATATGCCCGACACCATCGCCATGCGTCATCGCACCCCGCATTTCGGCCATATCTTCTCCGGCGACGGTTATTCAGCCGGCTACTATTCCTACATGTGGTCGGAAGTGCTCGACGCCGACGCCTTCGCCGCCTTCGAGGAGACTGGCGATCCCTTCAACCCGGCGCTGGCGGAACGGCTGCGGAAGAATATCTATGCCGCCGGCGGGTCGAAGGATCCGGAGGAGCTGTACACGGCGTTCCGCGGCAACATGCCTTCGCCGGAAGCGATGATGGTGAAGCGGGGATTGCTATAGCGCCAGCTTATCTCCCCCCTCGAGGGGGGAGATGGCCGCAAAGCGGCCAGAGGGGGTCGGTCCGACTGGGCTCGACCTCCTGCGGCAGATGAAGGTCGGCGCTTCACGCGCGAGGACCCCCTCTGTCGCCTTTGGCGTCATCTCCCCCTCAAGTGGGGAGATCACCAGCGCCAAGGATCCGCCACCCGTGGCCACACCGGCCGCGTCAGCTTCCTGTAATCCGTCACCGCCGGATTGCTCGGATACGAGCTCGGCGCCGAGACATAGATGATCTCCGCCGCGATCGGTTCAAAGCCGGCGTAGAAATGGTTGGTCGACTTGATCAGCAATATGTCCTTCGACAACGGATCGACACCGATGTTGGAGAAGACATCCGGCTCGAAGGTCTGCGTGCGGTTGGTGTTGAGGATGATGTCGATTTCGGTGCCTTCGAACCGCACCAGCGCCGTCGGTCCGAGCGTCACCCGGCTCGGCCCGAAGCTCTGCCAGCCCTCGGGGACGGCTTTCAACACCTCGACGCGCGCATCGATCGGTTCGCCGGCCAGCGGCCCGGCCTTGCCGCCGAAGCGCAGGTCGATGACGGCGCCTTCGCCTGCCGCCTGGCAAAATGTGACGGCGATCGGGTCCCAGATCGTCGCCACGCCAAAATTGTCCACGCCCTGTTCCAGCATGGCGCGCAGCACGACCGTACCGTCGCCGGCGACGCCACCGCCGGGATTGTCCCAGATGTCGGCAATCACAACCGGCTTGCCGGGATTTTCCTTGCGCACGGCCAGTGCCCGCGCGATGCCGTCCTCGGTGTTCAGCATCGTCATCGCCGTCCTTTCGCGGATGGCGTAAAGCTCGTGCCCTAGCCTCTCCGCCAGCGCATCGCCCTTGGCCTTGTCATTGTCGGTCACGACCAGGATGCGCGTGCCCATTTCCGGCACGTCCGCGGCCATGAAGCCATGGATGACCGAGACCGACAGCACGCCGTCCTTGCCGTGCTGCGCCTTGATGCGGTCGACGAAGGAGCGCATCGGCTCGCGGCTGGTCGGCAGCACCTGGATCATGCGGCAGTCGAACGTCGAGATCACCGGCTTGATCTCGTCGCGCGCCGCCGCCAATCCAAGCTCGACGACATGTTCGCCGCGCTCATAGAAGTCGGTGTGCGGGAATTCGAGGAAATAGGCCATGACATTGCATGCCGCGACGCGCTTTGGGGTCAGATGACTGTGCGGGTCGAGCTCGACCGCGATCACCACGTCGGGCCCGACGATTGCGCGAACCCGTTCCAGCAGATCGCCTTCGCAATCGTCATAGCCTTGCGCCACCATGGCGCCGTGCAGGCCGAGGATGACGGCGTCGACCGGCAAGGCTGCCTTCAACTGGCCGAGAATCTCGTCACGCAACGCCTCATAGGTCTGCCGCTGCACCAGCCCGCCCGGCTCCGCCCAGGTGGCGGTGCCTTCGATGACGGTCAGCCCTTCGGCAGCCGCACGCCGGCGCAGCGCGACCATCGGCGAGGAGCACAAGGTCGGTGTATCAGGATGCTTGCCCGGCCCGGCATAGAACGCCATCTCGAACGACGCCCGGTCGGTCGGCACCGGCGAGAAGGTGTTGGTTTCGGTCGCCAGCGAGGCGGTGAAGATGCGCATGAAAACTCCGTACGGCTATTTGTTTTTCGCAATTCCGGACGGAAAACCGCTCCACACTTTTCCTGGAATTGCTATTTTACGGCCCCGAGCGCCAGCCCGCGGACGAGATAGCGCTGCAGCCAGATGAACAGGATTGCCACCGGCAGCGTCGCCAGCAGCGTCGCCGCCATTACATGGTGCCATTCGATCGTGTAGCGGCCGGCGACCAGCGAGAACACCTGGATCGGCAGCGTGTAACTTTCCTGGCTGCGCAGCATTGTGAGCGCAACGACGAACTCATTCCATGCGTTGATGAAGGTGAAGATGGCGGTCACCGCGATTGCCGGCAGGCAAAGCGGCAGAAACACTTTTCGCAAGGTCAGCCAGCGGCCGGCGCCTTCCATCCACGCTGCTTCCTCGAGATCGCGCGGGATGGTGTCGAAATAGCTTTGCAGCATCCACACGGTGAAGGCGACGTTGAAAGCCATGTAGATGACGCCGAGCGCGGTCGTGGATTCGATCAGACCCCAGGCCGCCATCAGCCGGAACAGGCCGAGCACCAGCACGATCGGCGAGATCATCTGCGAGATCAGCAGGAACTGGCGGAAGGCGCCATAGCCGGCAAAGCGAAACCGCGACATGGCATAGGCGGCCGGCACCGAGATCAGGATGGCGCCGACGGTGGCGATAACAGAGACATAGAGCGAATTGGCCAGCGCCTGGCCAAAGCCGGTCGCCACCCACATGTCGGCAAAATTCGACCAGTGGAATTCGCTTGGCCACCAGGTCGGCGACAGCACCTCCTGCCGCGGTTTGACCGCGGTCAAAAACATTACCGCGAAGGGGAAGATGGTCACCACGAGCAGCGGCGAAAGCAGCAGCCATGCGATGATCGTACGCTTCAGCTTGGGCGTCATGTGCGCTGCTCCCGCATGGCAAGCCGCACATAGATCATGGTGAAGATCAAAAGGATGGCGAACATCAGCAGCGACACCGCCGATGCTTCGCCCAGCTTGCCGATGCGGAAGGCCAGCTTGTAGAGATGGGTGACCAATATGTCGGTCGAGTTGGCCGGCCCGCCCTGCGTCATCACCCAGATGATCGGGAAGGAATTGAAGACGTAGATGGTGTTGAGGACGATGGCGATGTTGATGAACGGCTTCAGCAGCGGAAAGGTGATCTCGCGGAACTGCTGCAGCGGCGTCGCCCCTTCCAGGGCGGCCGCCTCGTAGAGGTCGTCGGGGATCGACGACAGGCCGCCGAGGAAGATCGTGGTGGTGAACGGCACCGTCACCAATATGCCGATCAGCACCTGCATCGGAAAGGCGGTCTCGGCGCGCGCCAGCCACTGGATGTTTTCATGTATCAGGCCAAGCCCGATCAGCGCCGAGTTCAGCATCCCGCTTTCGCCGTTGAGCGCCCAGCGCCAGACCACCGCCGTCATCGTCAGCGACACCGCCCAGGGCAGCATGATGATGACGCGGGCAATGCCGCGGCCGTAGAAATCGGTGTTGAGGATCATCGCCACGGGGACGGACAACAGCAGCGCGCCGCCGACCACCAGCACGGTCCACAGGCCGGTGCGCCAGAGTGCCGCCAGGAAATCGGGATCGGCGAGGAAGGCGGAATAATTGGCGAAATCGTTGAAGTCGCGCAGCTGCCCAAAACGGCTGACATCATGCGTCGATATCTGGATCAGGTCCCAGACCGGCCAGAAGATGACGACCGCGGCCAGAAACAGGCTGGGCAAGGTCAATAAATAGGGCAGGTAACGATTTTGCATCGGCCGGATTCGTACCGTGTTGGACATAAGTGGCGCTGGCGCGCCAGCTCGGATCAATCTCGCATATCGGTCTAAGGCAGCGCTTCAGGGTTTGAATCTCCTGCGGACGTTTGCGCTGCCCCTCACCTGCCTGCCCATCCTCCGCAGCGGTTGCGGAAGGGAGCCCTTCCTCTCCCCCGTTGATCGGGGGAGAGGTGTCGAGCGAAGCTCGACGGAGTGGGGGTCGACGGAGTGGATGTCGGCCCCCAGTAACTCTGTAGCTTATACAAATC